>CAYWOM010000034.1:0-8985 GCA_964459905.1 uncultured Polaribacter sp.
GTTTTCTTGAAGGATTAGAACATCATTACGCCAGTGGAGACGTTGCCGTAGGTTCTATAATGATTCCTGGTGTTTTACATTCTATTTTAGGCGCTGATGTAGGTGCTATGCGAGGCGCAAATCTTATGTATGATAAAATCCCTAATTATCGTGCTGTACAATGGCATACAACATTGCCTTTTGCAACGAGTTGGTGGCGTAGTTTAGGTTTATTAGCCAATATTTTTGCTATTGAAAGTTTTGTAGACGAAATGGCCATTAAAGCCCACAAGAACCCTGTAAATTTTAGGCTTCAAAGCTTAGGAAATGAAGGTCTTTCAAAACGGATTAAAAATGTTATAAAATTAGCCGCAGAAAAAGGAAATTATAAAGATGAAGTAGTAAATGGCCGTGCAATGGGCTTTGCCGCTTCTACAGATGCTAATTCTCCTGCAGCGCACGTGGTGGAAGTCTCTATTGAAAAGGGCGAAATTAAAGTACATAAAGTAACCTGTGCTTTCGATTGTGGATTAGCAGTTAATCCAGACCAAGTTAGGGCGCAGTGTGAAGGGGCTATCATTATGGGAATGAGTGCCGCTATGTTTGAAAAAATGACCTTAGAAGATGGGCAATTAACACCAACCATTTACGGGCCTTATGATATGGCATTAATGAAGCATGCACCCAAAGAAATCGATGTGCATTTTATTCAAGGTGCAGATATACCATTACCTGTTGGCGAACCACCAATGGGACCAATAGGTGCTGCTGTAGCTAATGCGGTACGTCGTTTAACAGGAAAGCGTTTAACAGATTTACCTTTAAAATTATCCTAAATTGTGATGCATGAATTAAAAGAGATAATACAGCAAGCTTATATTTGCCAAGAAAAAGGGCTAAAAAACGTCTTGGTTACTGTAGTTGATTTGGAAGGATCTTCTTACAGAAAACCTGGAGTAAGAATGCTAATTTCTGAAGATTATAAAATGATTGGTGCTGTAAGTGGCGGTTGTGTAGAAAAAGAAATTTTACACAGAGCAAAAACTGTTTTTTCTAACGGAAGAGCAAAAATAATCACGTATGATGGAAGATACAAATTAGGCTGCGAAGGAATTTTATATATTTTAATTGAGCCTTTTTTTCTTTCTGATGTGTTTTTAAAAGCATTTGAAAAAACAATTTTTAGCAGAGAATTCTTAAAAATTGAATCGTTTTATAAAAAAGAAAATGAATGTTTTGGGAATTTTGGTTCAACAATCAATTTTGAAAATTTAGAGAAGTTCAGTTTCTCTAAAAATTTTAATTCTGAAGACAAAAAAGATTCAGAAACCTTTATACAAGTGCTAAAACCAAGTTTTAAATTAATTATTATTGGTGGCGAACATGACGCTGTTAAGCTCTGTAAAATGGCCTCCAATTTAGGTTGGAAAATTGATGTAATTACTTGCACAAAAGACAGCAAGCAAATTAACGATTTTCCGGGAGCAAATGCAGTAATTAGTGAAAGTCCAGAAACCATAGAATTTAAAGATATTACCGAAAATTGTGCGATTGTAATTATGAATCATAGTTACGTACAAGACTTAAAATATTTAATAAATTTATCGAAATTCAATCCAAAATATATTGGCATTTTAGGAGCGCCAAAAAGAAGAGAACGTTTGTTTAATGAGCTTTTTGACTTTGCACCAGAAACTACAGAAGACTTTTTAGATAGTATTTATACACCTGCTGGTTTGCATATTGGCGCAAAAACCCCAGAAGAAATTGCGATTTCTATACTTGCAGAAATACTTTCTGTTATCAGAAAAAAAGAACCATTTTCTTTGCGAAAAATTACTGGAAAAATTAATAATTAAAATGGATAAAGTTGCTGTTTTAATTTTAGCTGCTGGTAAATCATCAAGAATGAACAGCATAAAACAACTGCTAAAAATAAAAAATAAAACACTGTTAGATATCGCTATAGAAAACGCAGAAAAAATAAATTCCTCTCCTGTTTTTTGTGTTTTAGGCGCACATGCTACAAAAATTAAAAAAGAAGTTTTCGCTAAAAAAACACATTTTATTTACAATAAAAACTTTGAAGACGGTTTAAGTTCTAGTATTGTTTGTGGCGTAGAATATATAGAAAAAAACCATCCTAATTTTAACGCCATTTTAATTCTACTAGCAGACCAACCCCAAGTTAACACTAACTATTTAAGTGAATTAATTGAAATTTATCGAAAAAATTTTTCAAAAATAATTGTTACTACATACAAGGATAACTCTGGAGTACCAGCTATTTTTCCAAAAAAATATTTTGATCAACTTAAACTTTTAAAAGGAGACAAGGGAGCTAAAGGTTTTATAAAAAGTTGTATTTTAGAGACAATTGAAGTTAAAAGGAAAAAACCTTTTTTAGATATCGATACAGAACAAGAGTATCTATTTTACCTAAAATCCATTTAAAATAGATATTTTTACCATATACTAACTCATTCTTATGAATAACACTTTTAAGGCTTTCTTATACTTTATTTTTTTAGTTTTATTTGTAAGTTGTGCAACTTATAAAGCACAGTTTTCTAAAGAAATAACAGCAACTATTTCAAAAAAAACTTCTGAAATTGAACATACGTTTTATTTAATTGGAGATGCTGGTAATAGCACTTTAACTGAAAATTCTGCAGCTTTAAATTATTTAAAAAAGAATATAAAAAATGCTTCAGAAAAATCTACCTTAATTTTTTTAGGAGATAATGTGTATGAATCTGGTATTCCAAAAAAATCCGCTAAAAAATATCCGTTAGCAAAAAGAAGAATTGAAGCGCAAACGGCTATTGCCAAAAAATTTGCTGGAAAATCAATCTTTATTCCTGGAAATCATGATTGGTATAATGGTTTGGGCGGATTAAAACGTGAAGAAAACCTTGTAGAAAAAGCCTTAGGTAAAAAATCTTTTTTACCACAAAACGGCTGTCCTTTAGAAAAAGTAAACATTTCTAAAGACATTGTTTTAATAGTAGTAGACACGCATTGGTATTTAACAAATTGGGACAAACACCCCACGATAAATGATAATTGTGAAATAAAAACAAGAGCAAAATTCTTTGATGAATTTGAAGGTTTAATTAAAAAATCTAGAGGAAAAACTACCATTATTGCCATGCATCACCCCATGTTTACAAATGGTTCTCATGGTGGTAAATATTCATTTAAAAGTCATTTAAAACCTTTACCAGTATTAGGTTCTATAAAAAATTTAATCAGAAAAACTTCAGGACTTTCAAATACCGATTTACAAAACAAAAAATACAACGAGCTTAAAAAACATTTAGTAACCATTTCTCAAGAAAACGATAAAACAATTTTTGTTTCTGGTCATGATCATAATTTACAATATATAGTACAAGATAACTTGCCACAAATTATAAGTGGTTCTGGTTCTAAAACAACGGCAACAAAATTATCTGGCGGAGCAAAATTTACCTATGGTGCGCAAGGTTTTGCTAAATTAGATGTTTACAAAGACGGTTCGTCTAATGTGAGTTTTTATGCTTCAAAAGAGAATAAAATGGTTTACCAAACAACCGTTTTACCTGCCAATGAAAAGAAAATTTTTACAACATTTCCTAAAAATATAATTTTAGAAAAGAAAGCAGCTATTTATACAAAGGATGAAGTTACTAAAAGTAAGTTTTATCGCTATTTATGGGGAGAACGGTATCGAAAATATTTTGGCAAAGAAATTACTGCGCCAACGGTAGATTTAGACACACTTTTTGGCGGTTTAAAACCAGTTAGAAAAGGGGGAGGACATCAATCTAAATCGTTAAGATTACGTGATAAAAAAGGGCGAGAATACGTAATGCGCGCTTTGCGTAAAAATGCGGTTCAGTATTTACAGGCTGTGGCTTTTAAAGATCAATATATAGAAGGCCAGTTTAATAATACCGCTACTGAAGATTTACTCATGGATGTTTTTACAGGCTCACATCCATACGCTCCTTTTACTATAGGCAAATTGTCTGATGCCATTGGTGTCTATCATACAAACCCTGTATTATATTACATTCCAAAACAAAATAGTTTAGGGCATTTTAATAGTGAATTTGGCGATGAATTATATATGATTGAAGAACGTGCAGCTTCTGGTCATGGAGATAAAGCAAGTTTTGGTTTTGCAAATAAAGTAATTAGTACAGACGATTTATTAAAGAATTTAAGCAAAAATGAAAACCATATTTTAGACGAAAAAGCGTACATAAAAGCACGCTTATTTGATATGTTAATTGGCGATTGGGATAGACACGAAGACCAATGGAGATGGGCCGTTTTTAAAGAAGGAAAGCAAACAATTTACAAACCAATACCTAGAGATAGAGACCAAGCCTTTTCGGTCTTTGGCGATGGTGCTTTGTTAAAATTTGCAACAAATAATGTACCTGCTTTGCGTTTAATGAGAGCGTATAACGAAGAATTAAAAAGTCCGGAATGGTTTAACTTAGAACCTTATCCGCTAGATATGTCGCTAATTACAAATTCTAATAAAACTATTTGGGATGCGCAAGTAAAGCTAATAACCAACAACCTAACCGATGCCATAATTAATGATGCTTTTACATTATTTCCTGATGAAGTAAAAGATAAAACCATTACAGAAATTAAGACAAAACTACAAGGAAGAAGACGTAATTTGCAAAAAATATCTGATGCATATTATACCTATATGAATACCTATCAAGTAATAAAAGGAACCAATAAAGACGATTGGTTTGATATTGAAAGATTGCCAAACGGAGCAACAAAAGTAACTGCATACAGAATTAAAAAAGGAGAGAAAACAGCTGTTTTTCATCAAAGAATCTATACTAAAAACGAAACTAAAGAAATTTGGATTTATGGTTTAGATGATGATGATACTTTTGTGGTAAAAGGTAAAAGTAAAGATTTTATAAAAATGCGACTTATTGGTGGTCAAAATAACGATACTTATACTATTAAAAACGGAAAAAAAGTAAAAATATACGATTATAAATCGAAAAAGAACACCTTTACAACCAACAATGGAAAAGTAAAATTAACAGACGATTATAAAACCAATGTATATAATTATAAAAAACTACCCAATCATTTAAATGTATTAAATCCTTCGGTTTGGTTTAATCCAGATGACGGCATTAAAGTAGGAATATCTAATGTATATACTGTAAATAATTTCGAAAGAAATCCGTTTTCTTCTCAACACATTATTTCTGGAGCTTATTATTTTGCTACCAATGGTTTTGAGCTCGATTATTCTAGCGAGTTTGCAAACATTTTCGCAAAATGGAATTTAGCTATAAAAGCAAGATTTACAAGCCCTAATTTTGCAATAAATTACTTTGGTTTTGGAAATAACTCCCTTAATCCTGAAGCTAAAAAGGATGATGGAAATAAAGATATTAACAGAGTAAAAATGAAACAACTTACTGCGGGTTCTTTTATCCATTGGAAAGGAGATTTAGGAGCAAAAATTAAAATTGGTGTAAATTTTGAAAACTATAAAGTAGCAAACACAGCAAACAGATATATTAATACTCAGTTTACGGCAGATGATGAAATTTTTAAAAATCAGCGTTTTTTTAACACCGAAGCAAGTTATAGTTTCGAAAACGCAGATAACGCTGCCTTTACAACAAACGGAATGAAAACTGAAGTTAAAGTTGGCTACACATCTAATCTAGAAAACAACAATAATTTTAGCTATTTAGTTCCTTCTATTTCTTTCGACCATAAAATTACTGCTAGTGGAAAATTGGTTTTTGCTACTAAATTACAGGCACATTTTACCTTTGGCAATGGATATGAGTTTTACCAAGCTGCAAGTATTGGTGGTAACAGACAGGGTTTAAGAGGCTATAGAAATCAGCGTTTTACGGGTAAAAATTCTTTTTATCACTCTTCAGATATTCGCTTGCTTTTAAGTAAAATTAAAACCAACTTGGTGCCTTTAAATGTTGGTATTTATGGCGGGTTTGATTACGGAACGGTCTGGGGAACACAAAATTTAACCGTTAATCCTGGTGTTACTAAAAACTGGAACACATCTTATGGCGGGGGCGTTTTCTTTAATGCTGCTAATATGTTGGGCGCAAATATTGCCGTTTTTAATAGTGATGATGGCATGCGAATAGCCATAGGTTTAGGGTTTAAATTTTAATACATGAATGAAGTAGCATTAATTTTTGCAGCAATATTTGGATTTTTAGCCGTTGTTTTTGGCGCTTTTGGTGCGCATTTATTAAAGAAAAAGTTAACTAAAGATCAATTACAAAGTTTTGAAACTGGTGTAAAGTACCAAATGTATCATGCACTAGTTTTGTTGATTTTAGGTTTTCAACTAACTTCAAAAATTACAATAGACAGCTACATTGTGTCTGCTTTTATCATTGGTATACTTCTATTTTCATTTTCTATTTATGGCTTGGTAATTTCATCAGCAAATAATAAAAAAATACGATTTTTAGGGCCAATTACGCCTTTAGGAGGTTTGTTTTTATTAATTGGTTGGGGGTTGTTAATTTATAAATTTGCCTTTTAATCCAAATGTAACTCATACAAATTACCGCCATTTCCTTGTGCTTTTTCGTCGGTAATAAGTAAAGTGTTATTGTCTTTAAAGGTAATTGCTTCTTTTTGAGAACTGTGTGTTAAATCGATTATATTCAATTTTCCAGAAAAGAAATCGTCATTTATAAAATCAGAGAAAACAAGAACATTTCTCTGAGAAAGTAATGCTACTTTTTTACCATCAGAAGAAATATCTGCAGAGGTTATCCGACATTCTAAATCGTTGCAATTTTCAAATTCACCTACAATTTCGGCAATATATTTCCCTTTTTTTGCAGGTATTTTATAGAGCGTTGTTTTACCAAATCTATGCTTTACTCGGCTTTTTGTAAAAATATAAAGGTAATTGTTGAAGTAAAAAAAAGCTTCTGTATCAAAATACATATTCTTCTTTTTAGGTGGATACTTCGTTTGATTTGAGTATTGAAATTCAATTCTTTCTACCGCTGCTTTTTTTCTATAAAGCTCTTGTTTATCAATTTTAAGAATTACTAAATTCTTTCTTTTATTTGCATTATTTCCAAAATCGCCAATATAAATATTGCCATCGTTATCTGAAGTTAAATCTTCCCAATCGTGGTTTTTAGCTTTTATAGTAACTTTTTCTTTTATTTTACCTTTGGCAGAAACACCATATATTTTCGGTTTATTTCCACTATCATTTAACATCCAAATAAATTCTGAATCCGCTACAATTTCTGTACCTGAAACCTCTTTTAACTCGTTTGGCAAGTCTGCTAACAGTTTTAAGTTTCCAAAATCTTGGCAACTTATCAATAATAAAAAAAAAAGTATAAGTATGTTTTTTTTCAACATAAAAAAATTAACTATTATTTAAAAATGAGGGTAAAAGTAAAACTACCAGCCACCAGAAGCACCGCCACCACCAAAACTTCCACCGCCAAAACCGCCGCCAAAGCCACCCGAAGAGCCTCCGGAAGAAGAACCTCCAAAACCTCCACCAAAGCTTCCACTACCTCTACCAGCATTACTTAAAATAATGGTATCGAAAATAGTATCTGCTAAAGAACCTGTTCTAAAACGTTTACCGCCTCCTTTATTATTTTTATTTCCTCTAGAAATGATAATAATAAAAACGATTACAATAATGATAAAAAATATAATGTTA
Source organism: uncultured Polaribacter sp. (assembly GCA_964459905.1). Classification (GTDB taxonomy): domain Bacteria; phylum Bacteroidota; class Bacteroidia; order Flavobacteriales; family Flavobacteriaceae; genus Polaribacter. The sequence goes on from CAYWOM010000034.1 coordinate 7,706, forward strand.
GGGTCGAATCCTTTAGAGTTTTCTTTACGTTTGCCTTTAAATTCTCCGTTTAAGGTTCTAAAAATAGAATCTGCTCCTTTGTTTAATCCGCTGTAATAATCGCCTTTCTTAAACTCGGGTATAATTACTCTTTCTATAATTCTTTTCGATTGAAAATCGGTTAATAGATGTTCTGTTCCTTTACCTGCCTGAATTGCAATTTTTCTATCGTTTTTTGCTAATAAAATTAAAATTCCATTATCTTTTTTTGCATCTCCAATACCCCATTCTTCTCCCCAATTTGCTGCTAAATACTTAATTTCTTCTCCTTCTGTAGAAGAAATAATAGCAACTACTATTTGCGTAGAAGTAGTATCTGAATATTTAACTAATTTAGCTTCTAAATTAGTTTTTTGAAAAGCTGTAAGAAGCTTTGTATAATCGTAAACACTGGTTTGAAACTTTGGTTTTTCAGGTATTTGATATCCTTGAGAAAAAAAGTTTACTGAAAATAAAAGCGCTATAAAAAACAGTACCTTTTTGCTAAAAACTAACAATTTATAACTAAAAACTCTTTGATACATCATCCTTTAGAAAGTTCGTTAGAAAGTTCGTCTTTATCATCTATATGCCAAGGAAAGTGAGCCTGTAATTCTGTACCTGCTTTTAAAATTCCTTTTACAATTCCATCTTTAAAATTGTTTTGTTTAAAATGCGACAACATTACATCTCTGGTAGAATTCCAAAAATCTTTAGATACAACATCGTTAATTCCTTTATCGCCATAAATAACAAATTTTTTATCATTTACCGCAACATAAATTAAAACGCCATTTGCATCTTTAGTGGTGTCCATTTTTAAGAAATGAAACACTTCTAACGCACGTTCATAGTGCTCTAAATTAGCTTTAGATTCTATATGTACACGTATTTCGCCAGAAGTATTTTTCTCTGCAATTCTAATAGCAGAAATAATTTCTTGCTCTTCTTCTTTGGTAAGAAATTCTTCTACTTTAGACATTTTATTTTTTCTTATTAAAATCGAAGTTTACATCTGGTGCATTTTCTGAACCAGCGTTTGATTTATAACGAGTCATTTCATCAAAATTAAAAACACCTGCTAATAAAGAGTTTGGGAAAATTTTAATGTGTTTATTATAATCATTAACACCTGCATTAAAACGATCTCTTGCCACGTTAATTCTGTTTTCTGTGCCTTCTAACTGACTCTGTAATTCTAAGAAATTTGCGTTTGCTTTTAACTCTGGATAACGTTCTACAGAAACTAATAATTTAGAAAG
>CAYWOM010000035.1:0-8959 GCA_964459905.1 uncultured Polaribacter sp.
TTTTTTTGAAAAACACCATCTTTTTCGGCCATGTCTGTCATCACCAAAAAACCTTCTCTACTTAATACACTAACATGACCTTTGCCGCCAATTAGCTTTGTTGTTAGTTGTAAAACCCATAAAATTCCAGTCCATTTTAATGGAAAAATCATTATTTTTAAGGCTTTAGAAGTAAAATTTGCTAACTGTTTCCAATAGGTAGCGCCAATAGTTTTAGGTATAATTTCTGAAGCTACCAAAATTAAAATAGTCATTACTGTAGAAACAATACCTACCATAATATCTTCGGTTATTTGTATACCAAAAATTGTTTTAACGGCGGTACCATATATTTCTGCGTAGGCAACTTTTGCCTGTACACCTACTAAAATTGCACCTACTGTATGTGCAATTGTATTAATGGTTAAAATGGCAATAAGCGGCTTATCTACATCTTTTTTAAAAATTTCTAGTGCTGATGCATATTGTTGTCCTTCACTTTTTTTTAGGTTGATAAAAGTAGGAGTTATACTTAACAAAACAGCTTCTAAAATAGAGCATAGAAAGGAAAAGAAAATAGAAACGGTTGCAAAAATTATTAAAAGCGTCATCAATAAAAATTTAGAATGTAAAAGTAGTTAAAATAAAAAGCCTCAAGAAAAAATTCTTGAGGCTTGATTATAAATTAGTTTTTTAATTATATTGAGTAGTTAATACCAAATAACCAGTAAGATTGTAATTTGTTATCTACATTGCCAAAAGTAGGCATTGGGGTTATTGCTGGAAGCTGTTCTAAATTATATTTTAACGCTTCTTGTTTGTTTTGTCGTAAACCAAACTCAAAACCTAAACCAATACCTTTCCACAAAGTATATCCAAAAGAGTTCATCCAAGTCCAGTTAGAAAAATCGGCACTTTTATAACTTTGAAAAACAGAAAGGTTTGTTTTAAAGTTAACAGGACCTAATTTTCTAGTATAATCTGCAACAATTTTAGCACCTAAAGAAGAGGTAAAATCAGAAGCACCATCACTAAAAACAAAGTTGTAGTTTAATGGGTGTACTACAACAACTAAGTTTTCTATTGGAGTCCAAGTAGCACCAATACCTAAATCTAAATATCCAGGATCATTAAAGTTGTTAATTAACGTAGTTCTGTATTCTGCCATTGCAGACAATGCTAACTTTTCTGTTAATTTATAACCGTATAAAGAGTTTAATGTAAATACATCGTTTGTACCATCAAAACTATCATCTATATCAGTTCCGTTATCTTTATTATCGTTTTTTATCCAAGATAAATTTACGTTTAAAGAGTTTCTCCAAAAGAATTTTTCTCTATCTAAATTTGCATATCCATTACCAATAATACCTATATTACCTGCAGATGTATTTGGTGCTCCTTGAGAAAACCAATTATTAAAACCAGAAAGGTTTGCACCAAATGTACCAAATGCGCCAAATTTCCATCCTGGAAACTGGTCTATTTTAGATTGTATAGTGTTGGCCTCACCTTGTAATTTTCCTATTTGTTCTTTTTTTGTTGTTAGCTCTTTCTTTAATTCATCAACAGTTTGTGCATTCATTGATGTATAAGCTAAAGCAAATACAGCTACTAAAATTATTTTCTTCATTTTTTTAAATTTTATTTTTAAGCGTGCAAAAGTACACTTTTTATATTAGACCAGTAATATATTATTAAGTCACTTTTTTATGAAAAAAAATTTATGCCGAATAAATTTAATCGGTCATATAAAGAAATAATTGACTATTTAACAAGTTTAAATGTTTTTTTACATTAAGTACATATTTACATTGTATTATAGAAAACCAAAAAATATGAATAAAAGATTATAATATTCTACATTTTTATATTGGTATTAAATTTATAACATTCAAAGACGGTATTTTTTTTTACACTAAAGAGTGTATAATTATACTTAAAAATATCAAATTTTTCTAAAAACATTGTAATTAATGTTTATGCTTCCAGCAACTGTAGTATCTACGCTAGAAGATCAGTTAGAATAAGAAAGTTTATTAAAAAAGAAATGCAAATATTCTATGAATATTTGCATTTCGGTTTGGGTAATATATCTTTTTTATTTTTTTGACTTGTATAAAGGCACCGTAGAGCAAGCCTCGCCAAACATAATCGATTTTGCAATAGGTTGTAATTTTTCTATTAAAAATGCGTACGCCGAATTTGGAATTGGCTTTTCTGCACATCCTTTTATAATTACTGGTACATCTGTAAAATCTTTAAAATCTACAAATTCTAATAACTCTTTATAAATAACCGTTTCTAACAATTCTAAATCTCCAATAACAACTTTATTAGCAAACGGTGTAATTTCTGCCGCTACTAACATAAATGCCCAAGAAGGTATAATTGCATCTACAGAGCAAGTAATTGCCACAAAACAGTTTTTGTATTGCTCCCAATTATGGTTTTTTACAGAGGCTCTAAAGTCTTTTTCTTTTAAAATAATTTCTTGGAACAACCAGTCTTTTACATCAAACAAAACTCTTTTTCCTTCGGGATAGATTTCTTCTAAATCGAAAGTTTTTAGTTTACTACTAGCAACTTTATTTATTATTTCTTCTGGCATTTTTATTTTGTTTAAGGTAACGTTTGTTATCGATACTATTTCTACGAAAAGTAGAAACCTATCGAACTTACAGCAATTACAAACTAATAACTGCTACCTATTAAATAAATGATCACTAAACACTTCTATAGCATCCCTAATTCTAACTTTGCTTCTTCGCTCATGTTTTCTTGAGTCCAGGTTGGGTCGAAAGTAATTTCTACCTCACAATTATTAACCTCTTTTAGAGTCTTTACTTTATCCTCTATTTCTCTTGGTAAAGATTCTGCTACTGGGCAATTGGGCGATGTTAAGGTCATTAATATTTTTGCGTTGTTTTCTTCACTTACAAAAACATCGTAGATTAAACCTAATTCGTAAATATCTACCGGAATTTCTGGATCGTAAATAGTCTTTAAAACTCTTACTATTTTATCGCCTATTTCTTCTAATTCTTTATCTGTCATGTTGTTTTTTTTTATAATTTCTACCTTTGGTTTACCATCAAGACAAACGTTGGCAAGAATTTTAATTTACCAATCTTGTTTGCTGCGCAATTGCGTACATTTTTATTTGTTTTATCATAGAAACCAAGCCATTTGCTCTAGTTGGAGATAAATGTTCTTTTAAGCCAATTTCATCAATAAAACCAGTTTCTGCGGTTAAAACATCTGCTGGTTTTTGCCCAGAATATACACGCAACAATAAAGCTGCAATTCCTTTTGTTAAAATAGCATCACTATCTGCGGTATATTTTATGGTATCGTTTTCTAACTGAGAATACAACCAAACTTTAGATTGGCAACCTTTAATTAAATTTTCATCTAATTTAAACTGATCATCAATTATTGGTAACGATTTCCCTAAATCTATAAGATATTGATACCGATCCATCCAATCATCAAACATAGAAAACTCATCAATAATTTCTTCTTGTATTTCTTTGATAGTCATTTTTTAAACTTATTTTTGTAGCTTTAAAAAAAGCGTTTTTTGTACCCAACAAAATTACGCATAAAATCTAAGAAATGAGCAAATTATTAGCAGTAGGTACAGTCGCTTTTGATGCAATTGAAACGCCTTTTGGCAAAACAGATAAAATTTTAGGAGGTTCTGGAACTTTTGTAGGATTGGCGGCAAGTCAGTTTGGCATAAAAACCGGCGTTGTTTCTGTAGTTGGTGGGGATTTTCCGGCATCTTATTTAGAAATGATGAATGCAAAAGGAATTAATACAGACGGAATAGAAATCATAAAAGAAGGAAAAACATTTTTTTGGAGTGGTAAGTATCATAATGATATGAACTCTAGAGATACTTTAATTACAGAATTAAATGTCTTAGAAAATTTTTCGCCAGTTGTACCAGAAGAATTTAAAAATGCAGGTATTGTAATGTTAGGCAACTTACATCCTTTGGTACAAGCATCAGTTTTAGATCAAATGAAAGAAAGACCAAAATTAGTGGTTTTAGATACTATGAATTTTTGGATGGATATTGCCTTAGCAGATTTACACACTATTTTAAAAAGAGTAGACGTAATTACAATTAATGATGAAGAAGCGCGCCAACTTTCTGGTGAATATTCTTTGGTAAATGCAGCAAAAAAAATTCATAAAATGGGGCCTAAATATGTAGTCATTAAAAAAGGAGAACACGGTGCATTACTTTTTAATAACGGAGATATGTTTTATGCGCCAGCATTACCCTTAGCAGAAGTTTTTGATCCAACAGGAGCTGGAGACACATTTGCAGGTGGTTTTTGCGGTTATTTAGCAAAAACAGAAGATATTTCTTTCGAAAACATGAAAAACGCTATTATTTACGGTTCTAATCTAGCTTCTTTTTGTGTAGAAAAATTTGGAACAGAACGCATGCAAGAACTTACACAAAACGAAGTTAAAACGCGTTTGCAAGCTTTTAAAGATTTAACCCAATTTGATATAAAATTAGCTTAATTTTAATCCGCGGTTTCGACTGCGGTTTTTTTTTATACAATACTATAAATTTAACAACACACAACTAAAACAAAAGCACTAATGAGCGACGCTATTAAACACGAATGTGGAATTGCACTTGTTCGGTTAAAAAAACCCTTACAATTTTACAAAGACAAATATGGCTCTGCATTTTACGGAATTAATAAAATGTATTTGTTAATGGAAAAACAACATAATCGTGGACAAGATGGTGCTGGTTTTGCAAGTGTAAAATTTAATATCGAACCTGGTACAAGGTATATTAGTAGAGTTCGTTCTAATAAATCGCAACCTATACAAGACGTTTTTGCGCAAATAAACGAGCGATTGAATGGTGTCTTAGAACAAAACCCAGATAAAAAAGACGACGTAGCTTGGCAAGAACAAAACATGCCTTATGTTGGAAACCTCTTTTTAGGACACGTACGTTATGGAACTTTTGGAAAAAATAGCATAGAAAGTGTGCATCCGTTTTTACGCCAAAGTAATTGGAAACATCAAAATTTAATTGTTGCCGGTAATTTTAATATGACTAATTCTAAACAATTATTAGAAGAATTGGTAGAATTAGGCCAACACCCAAAAGAGTTTACAGACACGGTAACTGTTATGGAAAAAATTGGTCACTTTTTAGAAGAAGAAGTGTCTAGCTTATATCAACAAGCAAAAATAAAAGGATTTAATAAAAAAAACGCATCGCCTTTTATTGAAAAAAATTTAGACTTACAAAATGTATTAAAAAGATCTTCTAAAAACTGGGATGGCGGGTATGCTATGGCAGGTTTGGTAGGACATGGAGATGCTTTTGTTTTAAGAGATCCAAACGGAATTAGACCAACCTATTTCTTTGAAGATGATGAGGTTGTTGTTGTAGCATCCGAAAGACCCGTTATACAAACTGTTTTTAATGTTAAGATTGAAGATGTTAAAGAATTAGAAAGAGGGCATGCGTTAATTATCAAGAAAAACGGAAAAACATCCATTGAAGCTGTTTTAGAACAAAAAGAAAATAAAGCGTGTTCTTTTGAACGTATTTATTTCTCTAGAGGAAGTGATGCAAGTATTTATGAAGAGCGAAAAAATTTAGGAAAACTAGTGTTTCCGAAAATTTTAAAATCGATAGATTCTGATATTTCAAACACGGTGTTTTCATACATTCCTAACACAGCAGAGACTTCTTTTTACGGAATGACAGAAGCTGCTGAAGATTTGTTAAATCAGCAAAAAACAGCAAAAATTTTAGCCGGAGGAACTAAATTATCTGCAGAAAAAGTAACTGAAATTTTATCTGAAAGAGCTCGTTTTGAAAAAATTGCCATTAAAGATGCAAAATTAAGAACCTTTATTGCAGATGATAGTAGTAGAGATGATTTGGTAGAACATGTCTACGACATAACTTATGGCGTTGTAAAACCAACCGATAATTTAGTAATTATCGATGATAGTATTGTACGTGGTACTACGTTAAAGAAAAGTATTATTAAAATTTTAGACAGGTTAAATCCTAAAAAAATAGTAGTAGTTTCTTCTGCACCACAAATTAGATATCCGGATTGTTACGGAATAGATATGGCAAAAATTGATGCTTTTATAGCTTTTAAAGCGGCTATAGGATTATTAAAAGACACCAATCAAGAACATATTATTACTGAAGTTTACCAAAAATCTAAAGCACAACAATCTAAGAAAGATGCTGAAATTGTAAATTTTGTAAAAGAAATTTACGCCCCTTTTACAACGGAAGAAGTTTCTGCAAAGATTGCAGAAATGTTAAAAACTAAAGATATTAAGGCAGACGTAGAAGTAATTTATCAATCTATAGAAAGCTTGCATAAAGCGTGCCCAGACAACTTAGGCGATTGGTATTTTTCTGGAGATTACCCAACTCCTGGAGGTCATAGAGTTGTTAACGAAGCCTTTATAAATTTTTATGAAGGAAGTGATAAAAGAGCGTATTAAACTCTTGTTAAATATAAAAAAAGCATCCAAATATTTGGATGCTTTTTTTATATAGAAATAGTTCTTTAAAAACGTAACGTAACGCCTACTAAAAAGTTTCTTGTGGCTTGTGGGTAATATCCTGCACCATCTCTAGTTGTAGTAATTCCTGCCGAAGACCAAGTATCATCAAACGTATAATAATAGCCCCTGTCTACATATTCTTTGTTAAAAACATTATTTATTAATGCAGAAAACAAAATCGATTTAAAGATTTTGGTTGGTTTTAATTCATATACTACATTTATATCAGATGTAAAAAAACTATCTAAAACATCATTATTTGTAATAGCACTGCTAAAATTACTCATAAACTGTTTGCCAACATATTTAGATAAAAAGGTAAATTGTAAATTATCTAAAGGTTTGTATGTAAACATATTTCCAATAATTATATTGGGTGAAAATGATAAGTCTGTAGTTCCTAAGTTTTGAAGAACCCCATCTATAACAGCATTAAAAGTTCTATTTTTATTAGCACTAAAAGCTGCATTTGGCCTAATGGTAAATTTATTACTTAAACGAATATCAGCATCAATTTCTAAACCTAATCTGTAACTGCTACCAGAAGTTGCTCTTATTGGTTGGCCAACATCATCTAAAGCACCTGTTAAAACCAACTGATTTTTATAATCCATGTAATACATATTGGTGTTTAATTTAATGTTTTCATTCTTTAATCGCCAACCTAACTCAAAGTCATTTAGGGTTTCTGGGGTTGTAACTCCGCCTTCAAAATCGTTTCTATTTGGTTCTCTATTGGCAACTGCAAAAGAGGTGTATAGGTTGTTATTTTGATTGATTTTATAGGTAAAACCAAGTTTAGGATTAAAGAAATTAAAGTTTGCATCAACATCAATAGGCACAATATCGTTGGTTATTCCTTGTGTTTTATACCCAACAAAACGTCCCTGAACATCTGCATACATAGCTATTTTATCAGAAAGATTAAAAGTTGCTTTTGCAAACATAGAAAAGTCGGTTTTCTTAGCATCAGAAAAATAATAACGATCTCTAATATTTGTGTTTGGTGCTAAGTTTTCGCCCCAAATTACTTCTCCAAAATGATCGCCGGTATAATTAGAATATGATATTCCTGTAATTAAATTTAGCTTTTCTGTTTTATAATTGGTATTAAAATTAAATACATAAAAATCGTTATCTAACCAACGTCTTACAATTGCATCGCTGCCATCTATAATTAAATTATTAAAATCCGCAGCAGATTCTTCCTCTTTAAACTGCTCGAAAAACCCTGAACCTTTGGTGTAATTCAACGCAACATTTGTAGACCAATTTTCGTTAATTTTTTCATTCCAATGCAATTGATAATGATTCTGATTATAGTCATCTACCTCATTATCATACGTATACGGGTTCTGCCTTCTATCTTCTTCTAATTCGTCTGCCGTTAAACCAAACCATGCTTGGTAGGTTTTTTCTTGTCCACCAAAAGTAACCGCTTTTATCAGCGTGTTTTCATCGGTATAACTTCCTTGTAAATAATAAGACTTTAAGTCTGCCGATGCTCTATCGACATAACCATCAGAAGAAATATTAGACAAACGCCCTGCAATTTCTATATGATTATTCAATTTTCCAGAACTAAATTTTACCGTGTGTTTTCTGGTGTTAAATGAACCAAAAGAGTTAGAGATTTCTCCAAAAGCATCCTCAGAAACAGCATCTGTTAAAATATTTAAACTTGCGCCAAAAGCACCAGAACCATTGGTAGATGTTCCTACACCACGTTGCAATTGTAAGTTTTCTGTAGACGAAGCAAAATCGCCTAAATTTACCCAAAAAGTACCGTGGCTTTCTGCATCGTTATACGGAATTCCGTTTATGGTAACATTAATACGTTCTCCGTTAGAACCACGCACACTCATGTATGTATAGCCAACGCCAGCACCAGCATCAGATGAAGAAACCACAGAGGGCATATAATTTAATAGTACCGGAATATCTTGACCTAAATTACGTTTTGCAATTTCTTTTTTAGATAAGTTAGAAAATGTTACAGGCACATCTGCATTTACACGAACAGCAGAAACCAACACTTCTTCTAAAACGGTTGATTTAGGATAAACATAAAAATCTAAATTTAAATTGTCTTCAAAAACTGCTGTTCCTTGCCAAGGGGTTTCATAGCCTAAATAACGAACTTCAATAACATATTCTCCTTTTGGTAGAGAAAACTGATATTTTCCTTCAGAATTTGTAATTGTTGATTTTTTTAATTCAACAACCCTCACAGTTGCGCCAACTAAAGGTTTTTTGTTTTCGTCATAAACAGTTCCTTTGACTGAAAATGACTGGGCGTTTACAAGTATACTTGCAAACAAGAATAAAAAAAAAGTGATTTTTTTCATTTTAAAAAATTTTAAAACGAATAAAAAGAGGTAATTATTCTTGT
>CAYWOM010000036.1:0-8950 GCA_964459905.1 uncultured Polaribacter sp.
TACCTCCAGATGCTATTGGCGGATTTGTAGCTGTTACAGAACCTGTTTGATTAACTAAAACACTAGAGTCTGATTCTCCAATATCTGCAAATGCAACAATACTTCTAAAATCTTCAGTACTTGCATTTCTATTGGTAATCCAAACTTCTACTCTTGTAATGTTTACCTGACTACTTATTAAAGGATATCTTTTTAGAGAGTTGGCATAATTATCAATAAAAAACTGCGATAAGAAAAAATGACGATCGGTATCATAATCGGTAGCTCTTAATTCAAATTCTTGAATAGAAGCCCCACCTTCTGCAACCACACTTGTACTTTCTGAGTTTTGTTGAGAAAAAACAGCTGTTACATTTGTGTTTCCAAATTTTAATTGTGTTTTTAAACCAAATAAACTTTGTGCACCGTTTATTAAAGAATTTTTAATAGGCATTGCTATGTTACCAGCCTCTATGCCTTGTATAATGCCATCATCTGTATAGTTGGTTAAACCATCTTTATAATCGGTTAATTTATTCTTATAACCATCTAGTTTTTCTGATATTTCACCAAGCTTTGGAGGTATAAATTCTACTCTTACTAAATTTTGAAAATCAAAGGTAGATTGTGTGTCGTAATTTGCCGTAAATTTTAGTCGTGTACCAACAGTTGCTTGTATACTTGCATTAATTTGTTGATCAAAATCAAAGGTAAAACTACTTCTGTTTTCTTCAGAAATTTGCGGATTTTCTGTATTCTGATAAATAAAACCAAGTTTTAAGTTTAAATTTCCTGTAGGAATTACTTCTACAGTATTTCCACCAAAAATAGTTTCAAAAAATTTAGAATTAACATAATACGTTGGCAATAAATTCTTTTGAACCTCAGCAGCACCTTTTTTTCTACTATTTGTGGCACCTACTTTTTCTTTAAAATAGTCTAGCATGTCTCGTTTTAAACGATATTGCTCATATTCTTTAGGTGATAAAAAAATAGGAGTTCTTGTTTCATAATCTCCAATTTTTTCTACAATTACATATTTATTTAAAACTTTATCAAAAATAATTATTTTTTCTGCAAGATTGTCTAAAAATAAACCGCCATGTTGGTTTTTTGTAAAGTTATACTTTAATTGTAAAGTGTCTTTTTTTACAGCTGTAGAATCTTTTGTATTATTTGTTTGAGCGTAGCTAAGGTTGCTTACCCAGAAGGTTAAAAGTACAAAAGAAAATATGTTTTTTAAAAACGTATTCAATGGGTTATAGGTTTTTTAAGGCTAATTTTATTAATTTTTCTACAGAAGCATCAGGGTTTTCCTTCAATATTGTAATCAGTATTTTGTCAGATTGCTTACTTTGAAAACCTAAAACTTCTAAAGCAGATAACGCTTCTTCTTTGTTTGTATTGCTTGCCGTAAACGAAACTTCATCAATGTTAAACGTTTTTAAAATTTTATCTTTTAAATCTATGATAACTCTTTGTGCTGTTTTTGCTCCGATTCCTTTTACAGATTGTATTGATTGAATGTTTTCTGATGCGATTGCATGTTGTATTTCTTCTGAAGTCATAGAAGAACACATGGTTCTGGCAATGCTCGGTCCAACACCTGAAACAGAAATTAAGAGTTTAAAAACTTCTCTTTCCATTTTGGTTGCAAAGCCAAATAATGTATGTGCATCTTCTCTTATGGATAAATGCGTGTATATAATTACATTTTCATCTGCAGGTAAAGCCGAAAAAGTATTTAAAGAAATATGCAGTAAATAACCAACACCATTGCAATCTACTACTACTTCTGTTGGATTTTTTTCTACTAATCTTCCCCTAACCTGTGTAATCATAAATTTATTTTATAAACGTCTAAAGTAATAAATTTTATCTTGTTTTATCAATTGAAAACTAAAGAATTTAAAAGCAAAAAAAAACGGCATTTAGATTTAAAATCTAAACGCCGTTTTAGTATTTAATTATAAAAGAACTAATGCTATTTCTTTTTCTCTCTCTGTTGCGCGTCTACACAAGCTAAAGCGGCCATATTTACCATTTCGTCTACACTAGCACCCAGCTGTAAAACGTGTACAGCTTTGCTTAATCCTAATATTACAGGACCAATAGATTCTGCACCTTCAATTTGTTTTAATAATTTGTAGGTAATATTAGCAGATTCTAAATTTGGGAAAATTAATACATTAACTTTCTTACCATTTAATTTAGAAAAAGGAAATTCTTTTGCTAACATTTCTGGATTTAAAGCAAAATCGGCCTGTATTTCTCCATCTACAATAGCATTCGGAAAATGACGATGTATATAAGCAACAGCTTCTCTAATTTTTTTAGAAGTTTCATGATTTGAAGAACCAAAATTAGAAAAAGACAGCATGGCAACATTTGGTTTTAAACCAAACATTTTTACTAAATTAGAAGTCATTTGAGTAATTTTTACCAAATCTTTAGCAGAAGGGTCTATGTTAATGGTAGTGTCTGATAAAAAGAGCGGACCTTGTTTGGTTAACATTAAATTACAGGCAGCAACTCTAGAAATTCCTTTCTCTTTTTCTATTAATTCTAAAATAGGTTTTACTACCGAAGGATAAGGTCTAGAATACCCAGTAATTAGTGCGTCTGCTTCGCCTTCATTAACCATCATTGCAGCAAAATAATTACGTTCTCGCATTAATTTTTTCGCTTCAGAAAGTGTTTTTCCTTTGCGCTGTCTGGTTTTCCAATAAGCGTTACCAAATCGATCTCTTCGTTCTTTTTCTTCATCTGTTTTTGGGTCAAAAATTAGAACATCATCTGTAAAACCAATTTCTTCTTTTAGTTCTAAAATAACATCTTTTCTTCCTAAAAGAATAACTTTACCTAGTTTTTCTTCGTGCACTCTTTGTGCTGCTTTTAAAACATCTAAATGGTCTGCTTCTGCAAAAACAATACGCTTTTTGTTGCTTTTGGCTCTGTTGTGCAAAAGTCTAATTTCTTTGCTTCCAGAACCCGATCTTTCCATAAATTCTTCGCGATATTTTTCCCAATCTGTAATTGGTTCTAATGCAACTCCAGATGCTATAGCTGCTTTTGCAATGGCTGGCGGAATTTCATAAATTAATCTTGGATCAAAAGGTTTTGGAATAATATACTCTTTTCCGTAGGTAAGACTTACTTCGTCATACACAATATTTACTTGTTCAGGAACCGACTTTTTAGCTAAATCTGCCAATGCGTGTACGGCAGCCATTTTCATTTCTTCGTTAATTTTAGTGGCTCTTACATCTAAAGCACCTCTAAAAATAAACGGAAAACCTAATACATTATTTACTTGGTTAGGATGGTCTGATCTTCCAGTTGCCATAATAATATCATCTCTTGTGGCAACTGCAATGTCATATTCTATTTCTGGTTCTGGATTTGCCATAGCAAACACAATTGGGTTTTTTGCCATTGACAATAACATTTCTGGAGAAACCACATTTCCTGTAGACAAACCTATAAAAACATCTGCATTATGCATGGCTTCATCTAAGGTGTTTAAATCTTGTGTTGTTGCAAATTCTGCTTTTTGCGAGGTAAGGTTACCTCTGTCTTTTCTAATAACACCTTTACTGTCGCACATTACAACATTTTCTCTTTTTACACCTAATTTTAAGTATAATCTTGTACAAGAAATTGCCGCAGCGCCAGCCCCGTTTACAACTATTTTTATTTTAGTAATATCTTTGTTAGTAATTTCAATGGCGTTTTTTAAAGCGGCAGCAGAAATAATTGCTGTTCCGTGCTGATCATCATGCATTACAGGAATATCTAATTCTTCTTTTAAACGTCTTTCTATTTCAAAAGCTTCAGGAGCCTTTATATCTTCTAAATTAATACCTCCAAAAGTTGGCGCAATTGCTTTTACGGTAGCTATAAAATGCTCTACATTTTTAGAATCAACTTCAATATCAAAAACATCAATATCAGCAAAAATTTTGAACAACAAACCTTTTCCTTCCATAACTGGTTTTGAAGCTTCAGGGCCAATATCACCCAAACCCAAAACTGCAGATCCGTCTGTAATCACAGCAACTAAATTACCTTTAGCCGTATACTTATAAACGTTATTTTTATCTTTCGCAATTTCTAAACAAGGCTCTGCAACTCCAGGGGAATATGCTAATGCTAAATCATGTTGTGTTGCGTATTTTTTTGTAGGTACAACTGCTATTTTTCCGGGTTTTGGTTTTGCATGATATACTAATGCCTCATGTCTTTTTCTCGAATCGCTCATATAATAGTTGTTTACTTAATTAGGCTTGCAAAGATAAGGTTTATAACATAAGAGCAAAATACTTTTGAGGTTTAAAGCCCTAATTCATCGTACCAATTTGTGAAATTTTAAAGCACCAATTTTTTTAAGTTGATGTGTTTTTTGATTGAAAAGAATAAATAACAGTATAAATAATGTCTTTAACTCTTCAATAAATCTAAATTTTCAAGATGATTTTAAAGTATCGGGAGTTGGGTTTTTCTAAAAAGTCATAGTTTTTGAAACTCCATTTTCAGAATAATTTATAGAAAAAGAAAACGTTGTTAAGTTTGCCTTTAATGCTACAAATGAATTTTGATGCTCCCAAGAAATATGAATCTCACTTTCTAAAGATTCATGAAAGGTTACTTTTCCTAAAAATGCTTCGGATGTATTTCGCAATCGCATTAATTGTAATTGATTTAAAACGATATCCGTTTTTAAACCTGCTTCAATTTCATCATTCGTTAAAGTAGTTCTATTAATTTCTTTATGAGCGCCAGTTCCTCCAACATCCGCAGCAGCGTAATTATTTTTTCCAGCAAAAAGATCTAAATACCAAACTTGCGGAATTCCCGGCATAAATAATTGAATGGCTCTTGCTAATAATAATTTTTGCTCATTTTCTCCTAAAGCACTAAAAAAGGTAGCATTTATCTGATAATAAGAAATTTTATTTCCTGCGGGATCGTATAAATTTTTAACACGTCCGCCACGTTCGATGATGGTATTCATAATCGATTCAATTTCTGAATCTTGTAACAAACCTTCGTTATACGTTCCGTTAACTTCTTTCCCTTTTAAATCTAAAACAGGAATTCCGTCATGACAGCCCAACATATTTACAGTTTTATATCCTTTTAAGATAATCTCTTTCACCCAATTTAAAATCGCTTTGTTAGAGCCTTTTTCTAAGGTATGAATCATTAATCCTGGTAAGAAAAAATCATAAATTTGATAGCCTTCTTTGGCAACTTCATCATGTAAATGCAACCCATATTCTGCATGAATTTCTGGTAATAAGGTCAATTCGTTTTTGTCTGCAATCTGTTTAATTTTTTTTAAATACGTCCAAGTTCCGGGTTTGTTGAAAAAATTAGAATACCCAACTTCTTTGTGCAGATACGCAAAAGCATCTAAACGCAAAATTGAACATCCGAAGCTTTTAACTTTTGCTAAAGTTTCTTCGTAGAAATCCCAAACCAGTTCAGATTTGGCATTTACATCCATCTGTCCTAAAAAAGTCTTTTTAGAGTTGATGATTTTAAGAATAGCAGTTGTAAGATTGTTATTCTTAAACTTTAAATCGGCAGTAGTTTCTTTATGTTCTATGGCAGTATTTACCTGCAAGCGGATTTTTTCTTTATCCGTTTTAGAACTATTGATTAAAGGGGCTAAATCTTCTAAAGTGATCTTTTGATAATTTACTTCTTGATAAAAAGTATTCCAATATGGTTTTTCTGATCCGTCAGGAAAAGGAACTTTTAAAATTGGTAATCCAGATTTTCTCATAAATAATTTATTCAAAAATTCTTCTTTCGGAATTATAATTCCTTCTTCATTTTTAGTTCCGTTTTCTTGCCAAAAAGTATTCCAATTAATAAAAAAGTCTTTGTATTTAGAGTTTTCTCCATTTTTTAATAAATCTTTAAATTGAGGAGAGTTAACAGACAAATGATTCAGCACAATATCAAATTTTAATTCAATATTTAATTTTTCTAAAGCTTTTAAATCTTCTTTAGAAACCAATTCTTCATTCAAATTATAATCTATGATAGAAAAACCTCTATCTAAATCGCTATTAAAAAAAGTGGGTAATATATAAAATAGAGAAAACACATCTTTAAACGCTGCATTTTGAAGCATTTTTACAGTATCACTTAATTTGTGCCCAATACTATCTGGGTATACATTTAACATTACTCCGTTATAAATAATGCTGTTGTTTTCTTTTTCCATCAAATTGATAAAAGTTTAGTTGTATAATTTATAGAAGTTTCGATAAAATATTAATATTATCTGGTAATCTGCCAACATTTTGTAATTTTAAAGCGGCTAAATTTAGTGCTACTTGTAAACATTCTTCTATTGGTTTTTCTTTGATATAAGCAAATAAAAAACCAGACCAAAAAGCATCTCCTGCGCCTGTTGTGTCCATTACATTTTCTATTTTTATTGCTGGTAATTGTATAATTTCTTTATTTTTTTGAGAAAGTTTTACACCTTTTTCACCTAAAGTTAAACAAACGGTTTCTACACCTAAATGATGAAAAAAGTCAAAAATTTCTTGATGCGGTATTTTTTTTTCAAAAAGACGTAGCATATCGTCTTCGCTAATTTTTATTAACGGATTAAATTTACAATAGGTTTTAATAACCTCTAAAGCCTCTTCTTTACTGTTCCATAATTCTTTAGCGTAATTTAAATCGATACTTAATTTGCAACCATTTTTTACAGCTTCTGCTGCCTTTTTTAAAATGGTAGTTTGTGCAGGTTTTTTACTTAAAGCAAAACAAGTTGTGTGGTAAATTTTTGTCTCTGAAAGCATTTCTGCTGTAATTTGTTCTTCAGCAATAAAATAATCTGCGTTTCTATACGGAATGAAATCTGGAGTTCCGTTAGATTTGGAAACAAAAATGACACTTGTAGATTTGTTATCGTGTTTTTTTATATGTTGTGTATTTATGCCAACTTCATTTAATCTTTTAAAAATGTATTCGCCAAAACCGTCATTTCCAACGGAAGAAACCATTACAGATTTTAAACCTAATCTGGCAGAATTCATTGCAACATTTGTAGGAGAACCACCTAAATATCTGTGATAATCTCTTGTTTCGTTTATAAGCACATCATTTTGATGACCTATAAAATCTATTAAAACCTCACCAATACATAAAATATCTATATTATTATTCAAAGTTCATTTTTTTTAATCGTATCATACTACTAAATAGTTTTTTTACTTTTAATAAATAGGGTAAAAATGGCACTGATAACCAATAAAACCCCAGCAAAAGTGATTGCGTTTCTTGGGTCGTTGTTTAAAAAATGTTTCAAAATGTATCCAAAAGATAGCGTTTGAATTATCATTGGAATTACAATCATCATATTAATAATGCCCATATAAACACCATAACGTTCTTTTGGAATATCTGCAACCACCATTAAATACGGAATTCCCATCATACTTGCCCAACCAATACCAAAACCAGTAATGGCAAAGAATAGCATATTTTTATCTTCGATATGTGGAAATGCTAAAAAGCCAATTGCCGCTAACATCAAACAAAAAGCATGTACTTTTTTCGGACTGTATTTTTTTGCAAATCCCACTAGGGCAAAAGCAACTAAGAAGGTTACTACATTATACCATCCGTTTACTAAACCCGTCCAACTTACCGCTTCACTATACGCTAGCTTGTCATCCGGCGTAGCCTTCCAAACAGATAATGCAACACTTTTTGATGAGTTTTGCCAGTAACAAAACAACGCATACCATTGAAATAAATAGACCAAGGCTAATTGCCACATCACTTTTGGCATGTCTTTTATGGCTGAAAATATTTCAATTAAAGGTTCTAAAACATTTCGTTTTTCTCTTAGTTTTAAAAGTTCTTCTTCCGTTGGCGGTATTTCTTCTGTTTTACTGATGCTCCACAAAATGGTTCCAATAGAACAAACCGCACCTAAAAAGAACGAAGCATACACCCAAGTTGGTAAAGATCCTGTAGAACCTATAAAGACCAAAGGAAAAATAAATAAGGATAAATTGGCGAGAACTTGCCCCAAACCTGTAAAGAAACTTTGCATTTGAAAGCCTAAAGGTTGTTGCTCTTTCTCTAATTTATCAGCAATTAATGCTCTGTAAGGTTCCATTGCTGTGTTGTTACCAACATCTAAAATCCATAATAAACCAGCAGCCATCCAAAGAGAACTACTAAAAGGAAATGCAATTAAAGTTAAACTACAAAGTATGGCACCAATTAAGAAATAAGGTTTTCGTCTCCCAAATCTCGGACTCCACGTTTTATCACTCAAAGCTCCAATAATGGGCTGTACTAACAAACCTGTTACTGGACCTGCGAGATGTAAAATTGGAATTTGATCTGGACTCGCGCCTAAAAAATCGTAAATTGGTGTAACTGCACTTTGTTGTAAACCAAAACTATATTGAATGCCAAAGAATCCAACATTCATATTTAGTATTTGCCAGAAACTTAAACTTGGTTTTTTTAGCTTCATATTTTTAGTTTAATTAGAAATTTTTTAAAATCACCATTATTTGTAAATATTTCTCCTCCTTTATCAATCACAGGGATTCCTACATTAGACATATTAACATTAGCTTTTACTAGTTTATCTAGCATTTCATTTAGAGCTTTTTTATCGCTGTCTATGTCATAGAAAATAAAGTCAATATTATTTTCCTTTAAATAGTTTGTAGTATTTATACAAAAATGACAGTCTTTGCTTCCGTAAACAATCATTTTTTCTGCTTTTTTTGTCCCACAACTAATTATGATAAAAAAAATAAAAAGGTAAATTATATTTTTCATTTTCAAAATTCTTTTAAAGTAAAAGAGTTGATATTAAGAAGTAACCTCAATATCAACCCTAGTTACATAACTAACTCAAAATTTAAATCTTAAAAACTATATTGTAATGTCATTGTTGTAGAACGACCCGTAATTG
>CAYWOM010000037.1:0-8705 GCA_964459905.1 uncultured Polaribacter sp.
CCTCCATCTGTAGTTTTAAAAATTCCTCTTTCTAGATTAGAAGAATATAAATGACCAATAACCCCAATTACAACTTCATTTGTGTTTTTAGGGTTGATAAGAATTCTACTAATGTGGTGAGAATCTGGCAAACCAACATTTTGCCAAGTTTGGCCTTTATCCGAAGATTTTAAAATTCCGATTCCTGCATAACTAGAACGAGAAGAATTTTTTTCACCTGTACCTACCCAAATTGTTCCAGATTTCCAATCTACAGCAATATCACCAATATTTTGTGTTGGCGAATTGTCTAAAACCGGAGTAAAAGTTGTTCCGTTATTATTTGTGTACCAAAGTCCACCAGAAGCGTAACCAACATAAAATTCTGTTGTATTATCTGGGTTTACAGCAATATCTACCACACGACCACTCATTACTGTTGGTCCGATATTGGTAAACTCAATATTCTTAACTAAAGAAGCATTTATCATTTGAGATTTCTTCTCTAATGATTGCTGAATTATTGCTGAATTTGTTGCTGTTTGTGCAATTAAAGTTGCCGAAAAACACATCAATAAATAACTGAAAATAGATTTCATAAGAAGTAAGGTTTGGTTTAAAGTGATGAAATTACCACTTGTATAATCAATATCAAAAAAATTAACACAAAAAGGATTTTGAGAAATAAAACGCTTCAATTTAAAACAGTGTATCTTTGCAGCTAGAAACAACTACATAAAGTTACTTTCATAAATAATTTCTATGACATTTTCAGATTTAGGTTTATCTAGTGCATTGGTAAAAGCAGTTGAAGAAAAAGGATACACCCAACCGTCTCCAATACAAGAAAAAGCAATTCCGCATATTTTAGAAGGTAAAGATATTTTAGCTTCTGCACAAACAGGAACTGGTAAAACAGCAGGTTTTACGTTGCCTGTTTTGCAATATTTATCGGAGACAAAACACCCAAAATATAGACCTTTACGTGCCTTGGTTTTAACGCCAACAAGAGAGTTAGCTGCGCAAGTGCATGACAATGTTAGAGAATACAGCAAGTATGTAAATATTAAATCTGCAGTAATTTTTGGTGGTGTAAATGCAAAACCACAAATTGCTACCTTAAAAAATGGTGTAGATATCTTGGTGGCAACACCAGGTAGATTGTTGGATTTACACGATAGAAAAGCACTCTCTTTTAAGCGTGTTGAAGTGTTAATTTTAGACGAAGCCGACAGAATGTTAGATATGGGTTTTGTTAGAGATATTAACAAAATTATTAGTTTTATGCCAGAAAAACGTCAGAATTTAATGTTTTCTGCTACTTTTTCGAATGATATTAAAAAACTAGCATCAGGTATTTTAAGAAATCCTGTATCTGTAGAAACGGCTCCACAAAATGCGACTGCTCAAAAAGTAACACACAAGGTATATCAAATTGATAAAGGCAAAAAAACCGAGTTTACAATTAAGTTGATAAAGGACAATAATTGGACGCAAGTTTTAATTTTTACAAGAACAAAACATGGCGCTAATAAATTAACAGAAAAACTAATTAAAGCTGGTATTTCTGCTGCTGCAATTCACGGAAATAAAAGCCAAGGTGCAAGAACAAAAGCTTTAAAAAACTTTAAAGATAATTCGATTAAAGTATTAGTTGCAACAGATATTGCTGCACGTGGCTTAGACATTCCATTATTGCCACACGTTATTAATTTTGAACTACCAAATGTACCAGAAGATTATGTGCATAGAATTGGTAGAACAGGAAGAGCAGGAGCAGCAGGTGAAGCAATTTCTTTGGTTTGTAGCGAAGAAGTAGAATACCAAAACGAAATTGAAAAATTACTTAAAGAAAAATTAAAATCTCATATTGTAGAGGGTTTTGAACCTACAGATACTGCGCCACCAAAGAGAGCAGCAACACAAAGTAAAGGTTCTTTTGGGAAGAAAAAAGCGAATTCTTCTGGTGGAGACAAACCAAAAAGAAAACCTCATTTTAAAGGAAATAATACCACACCAACTTCTGGCAGAGGAAGAACTGGAGCTCCTAAAAAGAGAAGGTAAGTCCCTTTTTATCCCCCAAGGGGAAAATATTTTTTTTACAAAATTTGTCATCCTGAAAGGATCTCACCCGTAACTTTCTCACTCTTACTTGAGACGCTTACAGCGTGACAAATTGTGCGTTATCTATTTTCTCATTTTAAGTTGCTATTTATTATCGTTATCTTTGATTTCTAAACAGAAATGAGCATGAAATACGATTTAATAGACGCTAAACTTTTTATAAAAAACCGTAAAAACTTTGCTTCTAAAATGAAGCCGAAAAGTATAGCGGTTTTTAATTCTAACGATATATACCCCATAAGTGCAGACAGCACAATGCCTTTTGAACAACACAGAGATATTTTTTACTTATCTGGCGTAGACCAAGAAGAAAGTGTGTTAATGTTGTTTCCGGATTGTCCTAATCCTGATTTACGAGAAGTTTTATTCGTAAGAGAAACTAACGACCATATTGCAGTTTGGGAAGGTGAGAAACTAACCAAAGAAACTGCTTTTAAAGCATCGGGAATTAAAACGGTGTATTGGTTGCAAGATTTAGAAAAAATCTTGTTTGAAATGACAACGTATGCAGATACTTTTTACATAAACACAAACGAACACTATAGAGCAAATGTAGCAACAGAAACACGAGAAGACCGTTTTACAAAATGGTTGTTGGCAAAATATCCTGCACATTCTGTGGCAAAAAGTAGTCCTATTTCACATCGTTTACGTGCTATAAAACACCCCATTGAATTAGATTTAATGCAACAGGCCTGTACTATTACTGAAAAAGGATTTCGTAGAATTTTAAACTTTATAAAACCCAACGTTTGGGAATATGAAATTGAAGCAGAATTGATTCATGAATTTGTTAGAAATCGCTCTAAAGGATTTGCCTACACGCCAATTATTGCATCTGGAAACAACGCAAATGTTTTGCATTATATAGAGAATAATCAACAATGTAAAAGCGGCGATTTAATATTATTAGATGTTGCTGCTGAATATGCAAATTACGCATCAGATTTAACAAGAACGGTGCCTGTTTCTGGTAAATTTTCCGACAGACAAAAAGCAGTCTATAACGCTGTAAATTACGTTAAAAAAGAAGCAACAAAATTATTAGTTCCTGGTACTTTATGGAAAGAATATCATGTAGAGGTTGGGAATATTATGACTTCTGAATTGCTTAAACTAGGTTTGCTAGACAAAGCTGATGTGCAAAATGAAGATAAAAATTGGCCAGCGTATAAAAAATATTTTATGCATGGCACAAGTCATCATATTGGTTTAGATACCCATGATTACGGACTTTTACACGAACCAATGCAAGCTAATAACGTATTTACTGTAGAACCTGGAATTTATATTCCAGAAGAAGGTTTTGGTATTCGTTTAGAAGACGATGTTGTTATTCAGAAAAATGGAGAACCCTATAATTTAATGGGAAATATTCCTATTGAAGCTGATGAAATTGAGGATTTGATGCAAGGTTAAAACTTGAAATAAATATGTAGTAAGCGGGTTGAAAAACTCGCTTTTTTTACGCCAAAGAATTTATAAAACCAATAGTTTTATTATTAAACATTTCTGGTTGTTCCACATTTACAACGTGGCCACAGTTTTCAACCACAAAAAGTGAAGAAGTGGTATGTTTTACTACAATGTTTTTTATTGATGGCAAAAACAAATGATCTTCTGCGCCCATCACGTAAAAAGTAGGTATTTTTATATCTTTTGCTCTAAATAAACGCAAAAGTGGATTGATTTCTGAAGTTAATTTAAACCAACGAATAAATTCTTTTTGATATAATTTCTTGGCTTCGTTTACAAACAATAACCGAGATTTTTTGTGATTTTTCTTAGGCATTATAATAAACGCAAATAGCTTATATAAAAGCATATAAGGAACTACAGATTTAAAAGCGTTACCAACTTTCATTAAAACTTGAGAGCGAAAATTCATTTTAATAATAGCGCCACCCATAATCATACTTTTAACAAGTTCTGGCTTTTTTTCTGCCAAGTTTCGTATTAAAATTGTACCTAAAGAAATACCAACAAAATGAGATTTTTCGATTTTTAAATGCGCTATAACTTCAACAATATCTGCCGTAATAGAATCGAACGTGTATTTTGAATTAAACGTATCTTTTAATCTTGGCTTACTATTTCCATGCCCTCGCAAATCTAAAATTAACACGTTAAAATGTTTTTTAAAATCGCGTACTTGTTTAAACCAAATAGAACTACTACCTCCTGCGCCATGCACAAAGGTTACCCATTCTGTAGAAGTTGTATGCGGATATGAATAATAGTTTAACAATCGAAAAAGTAATTAAATGATTACAAAAATAGCGTTTTTAAATTTGATACATAAGTTATTGGCTCTTTTAACGAACTCTTCCTAAAGTACTGTTTTTTAAAGTTCTAAAATTCAGTATAACAAAAACCAAACAAGCAGGAATTACCCAACCCAAACTCGAATTTGCTAACGGAATTAAATTTTTAATACCAACTAAATTTTCTCTTGGAATTATAAACCCTAAAAAATCTGGAATGCTAAAAATAAATGTCACTAAAACTACGCCTCTAAAAACGGTTTTAGAAGCATATTTATCTGGAACATTATTTAATAAAATAAGCATAATAGTTATTGGATACAGAAACATTAACGCCGGAACTGCCAATGTGATGATAAAATCAACTTGATAACTTCCTACAATAATTCCGATTACAGAAGCAGTTGCAGCAGTAATTATATAGGCTTTTTTCGATTCTTTACAAATTCCTTTAACATAGTCTGCGGTTCCTGTTACAATACCTACAGCTGTTGTAAAACATGCCAAAGCAACCAAGATACTTAAAAATGTTGTTCCGAAGTTACCCAATGTTTGTGTGCTTAAACTTGATAAAACTTCGGTTCTTGAGGCTTTTTCTGCAAATGTATCTGCCAATAAAGAGCCGCTTAAAATTAAACCGCCATAAATTAATAATAATCCTGTTCCTGCAATAAAACCCGCTTTTCTAATGAGTTTTCTTTTGGCAGTAAAAGTGGTGTGGCTACTGTAATTTAATGAAATAATAATTACGGCTCCAACAACAACGCCTCCAATAGCATCAAAAGTTTGATATCCTTCTAAAATTCCTTTTACAAAAGGAGTTGTAAATGTTGATGTAGTTACAGTTCCCGCAGAAGTAAAAACGGCAATACAAATGATTATCAATAGAATTAAAACAATAATCGGCGTTAAAAACTTACCTATTAAACCAATGACTCTAGTTCTATTAATGGCAAAAATAAAGACCAACGCAAAGTAAATAATACTTGTAAATATTGGCTCTGTATCAAAAAACGGCTGTACCGTCATTTCATGCGTTACTGCTGCTGTTCTTGGTGATGGAATTGCAATAGCAATTATGTAAATTAAAAAACAGTAAACTGTACTAAAAACAGGCGATACTTTTTTGCCAAAATCGTACAATGTTCCTTGTAATTTTGCGTGTGCAAAAATTGCCAAAATAGGTATTGTAACTGCGGTTATAACAAAACCAAGTACAACGATCCACCAATCTGCGCCAGATTTAACGCCCAAAGTTGGCGGTAAAATTAGATTTCCTGCTCCAAAAAATAGTGAGAAAAGTGCAAAACCGGCAATCCAAATTTCTTTTGTTTTGTTCATGGTAATTCTTGTTTTGATGGTTGAAATATACATATTTTTGTGTGATGCAAAAATCAATCACTTTTAAAAACGCAAAAATTTATTTTTCTGAACAAGGAAAAGGAACTGCCGTTGTTTTAATTCATGGGTTTTTAGAAAATGCTACTATGTGGAAAAATATTGCTCCCGAACTTTCTAAAAGAAACAGAATTATTAAAATTGATTTATTGGGACACGGAAAAAGCAATTGCTTAGGTTATGTACATTCTATGGAATTATTTGCAGAAACCATAGCAGCTGTCTTAAAACATTTACGAATTAGAAAATGTATTTTAATTGGGCATTCTCTGGGCGGATATGTGGCTTTGGCTTTTGCGGAGAAACATCCGCAGAAAATAAAAGGTTTGTGTTTATTAAACTCAACTTCTGAAGAAGATGATCGAGAACGCAAAAATTTACGTTTACGCGCCAATAAAATGATTCAGCATAACTTTACAAATATGGTGAGAATGTCTTTTTCTAATTTGTTTGGACAGGAAAGTCGAATCACTTTTAAAAGCGAAATGAAAGTTGCCTTAAATGAAGCTTTGCAAACGCCAATTCAAGGGTATATTGCTGGACAAGAAGGCATGAGAATTCGTCCAAATAGGAATGATGTTTTAACTCAAAATAATTTTAAAAAATTGATTATTATTGGCGAAAAAGACCCTGTTTTGGATTTTAATACTTCTTTAGAGGAAGCTAAAAAAACGGATTCTGAAATTGTTGTTTTAAAGGGTGGACACATGAGTCATATAGAAAATACAGCTGAATTAATTTTTACGTTAAAGCGTTTTGTAAAAAGTTGCTAAAACTAAATTATAAGTATCTTTGAAATTATGAATTACGAGTCAATCATCCCTTTTTTAGCGATTATAATTGTAGTTTTATTTCTGTTTTTTTCAGTGTTTTTATTGACTGTTAAAACAGAAAAAAGAATAAGTAATGTTTTATTGGCAACATTTTTAATTGTTGTGGCTACAGATATCAGCGCCTTTTTTTACTCGAAATTTATTCAATTACCTTTAGCATTAGAAATGCTTAGAATACAGGTTTCTAACTTTAAAGATCCGTTACTTTTTCTGTATATTTTATCAATAATTTATTCAAATTTTAAATTAAAAAAAATACATTTTGTACATCTTTTACCTTGGTTTATTAGTCTAATTATTTTAACACCTAATTATTTTTTGGTTGATGAAAAGTTGAAGTTTCTCTTTTTAGAAAATTTTAATAGTACAACAGAAGGTGCTTTTTTAAGGTTTTTTGGCCGTATTATTTCTGCACTTTATTTTATTGCAGAAGTGTATTATGTGGTTAGATATCGAAGGTTATTGTTAGAAAATTTTACAGATAAAAATGCTTTTAAAAATTACAATTGGTTAAAACAATTACTAATTCTAATTTCTATTGGGCAAATTCTTACCATTATTAAAAATGTTTCTCGACAATCTTTTACAGCAGAAACAACAGATTTATTACGAATAATTACCCTAACTTTTGGTGTTTTCCTTATCTTTTGGTTGGTTTTTAAAGCGTTAAATTCTCCGAAATTATTTAGAGGAATTGATGTAAATTTAGCAACATCTAAAGAAATTGTATTAAATAATAATGTTGATACAAAAACGCATCAACAAATAGCATCGTTAAAGAAGTTTATGGTAGAAAAAGCACCCTTTTTAAACCCGTCTTTAACTATTAGAAATTTAGCCTTAGAAATGGATATTTCTGCGCGCGAATTATCAGTATTAATCAACCAACATTTAAACCAACATTTTTTTGATTTTGTAAATGAATATCGCATTAAAAAAGCGATGGAAATTCTAAAAAATCCCACTAAAAAAGAAGTTACTGTTTTAGAGATTTTGTACGAAGTGGGTTTTAATTCTAAATCTTCATTTAATACTGCTTTTAAAAAACATACGGGAAAAACACCAACAGGATATAGAAAAAAAGCCTACTATTAATTAAATGAGAGATATTAATCTATTAACAATTATTGGCATTATTGCTACTTTTATATCCTTACTTTTGGCGGTATTTATTTTATCAGTAGCATCTAAAAATAAAATAAGTAATAAACTTTTTGCCACTTATTTAATATTAAATGCCATAGAGTTTAGCGGCTTTTTTTCTTACCTTTTATTTGATGTTCCAACAAATTTATTGATAGCAAAGAATCAATTATCTTACTTACAAATGCCTGTTTTTTATTTATATATATTATCTGTTTGTTATTCAGATTTTAAGTTAGAATGGAAACATTTGTGGCACACTGCCCCTTATATTATTGGAAATTTAATAATGATTCCAAGATTTTATTTAGGGTCTGAGAATGAAAAAATAGTACTTTATAAGAATCTTAATAACCTGTACGAATCTATTTTCTTACATATTTCATTACACTTACAGGCTACTATTTATATAATTGCTGGTTTTATTGTTTTAAAAAGAGCTAAAAAAATATTTGTAGAAAATTATTCGAGTAGTACCATAGAAACTTATAAATGGTTATTTCAATTGTTATTTTTTACCGCTACACTTTACTTTGTTGCCATTGTAAAAAACACTTTAAAATATTTTGGGCAGCAAGAAAGTTTTAATATGGCGCTAAACTTTTTAATTATCTATGTTTTAAGCGTTGTTTGTTGGTATGTTTTAAAGGCTTTACGATATCCAAATATTTTTAATGGGGTAAATTCTAAAACAAAATTAGCAAATGATTTAATTCAAGAAAACACTAAAACTAAAGTATTTGAAAAAGAGGTAGAAAAATTGACCGCCTATATGGCAACAGAAAAACCCTACTTAAATGCCTCTTTATCCCTTAGAAATTTAGCAGAAGACATGAAAATAAATTCTAGAGATCTTTCAGTTTTAATTAATCAACATTTAAACCAGCATTTTTTCGATTTTATAAATGCATACAGAATTAAAGAAGCTATGAAAATATTAAAAAATCCGTCTAAAAAAGCATTT
>CAYWOM010000038.1:0-8679 GCA_964459905.1 uncultured Polaribacter sp.
GCTTTTGATATTCGCGAAAACGGAAGAGCAAAATTAGTAGATGGCAAAAAAGTGTTAGACAAAAACGGCGAAGCAGAAAGAATTCCAGGAAAGCTAAAAGCGGTAAAAGGAATTGGTTGGTTTATAGAAGAATACGGAATTGCGCAAATTTCATACAACCTAACCAATATTTCTATTACCTCTATGCACAAAGCATTTTATGAAACAAATTTAGCAGCTACCAAACGTGGTTTACGAGTAACAGGATCTGAACTTGTTGGCTTGGTTCCATTAAAAGCCATGTTAGATTGTGCAGATTTTTATCTAAAAAAACAACAACGCTCTTTAGGAATTAGCGAAAATGAAAAAATAAAAATCGCTATAAAATCTTTGGGTTTAGATGATTTAAAACCCTTTAATCCGCAAGAAAGAATCATAGAATATGTAATGAATTCTAGCACTAATAAAAAGTTAATAGATTTTACTGTTAAAGATTTTGCAGAAGAAACAGCATCAGAATCTATGGCGCCAGGTGGCGGAAGTATTGCAGCTTACGTTGGTGTTTTAGGCGTTTCTTTGGGAACTATGGTGGCAAATCTTTCTGCACATAAATCTGGCTGGGATGCTAAATGGGAATACTTTTCTAAGTGGGCAGAAAAAGGGCAACAATATAAAAATGAATTGTTGTTTTTAGTTGATGAAGATACCAATGCATTTAATAAAATTATTGATGGCTTTAGACTTCCTAAAACCAATAAAGAAGAAATAGAAATTAGAAAACTAACCATTGAAAATGCCACAAAATATGCAACAGAAATTCCTTTTAAGGTTATGCAAACTGCATACAATTCTATAGAAGTTATGTTAGAAATGATGAAAAACGGAATTCAAAATTCGCTTTCAGATGGTGGTGTTGGTATTTTATGCGCAAAAACGGCGGTTACCGGTGCATATTTTAACGTAAGAATAAATGCAAAAGATATTAAAGATCAAAAATTTGCTGAAAATATTTTAGAAAAAGCTCAAGAAATTTATAAAAAAACAATTCTTTTAGAAAACGAAATGATGGAAATTATCAACTCTAAAATTTAAACCATTTTGGGCGTTCCTTTTATTTTAAACGAAAAAATTTAAAATAAAAGGCGGGCTTTACGTTTAAATCTTTTTATATGTCATTGCAAGATTTACTTTTTTTTAGTAAACAGTGGTAATTTATTATCTACTATAAAATTCCTTCGTTCCTCGCAATTACTCTAATTAAAGGAGTCATAAAAAGGATTTTCTCTTCAACCCCTAACGCAACCTATTTAATATGAACATAGAAAACCTAGAAATAATAGCTTATAAACCAGAATTTGCAACATATTTTTATTATTTAAATGTAGCTTGTTTAGAAAAATATTTTTGTGTAAAATCTTATGATAAAAAAGTTTTAAGCAACCCAAAAGAGTTTATAATTAACACTGGCGGATTTATCTTTTTTTGTAAAATATAAAAATAAAATTGTTGGTGTTTTAGCATTTATAAACCAAAAGGCCTTTTTTGAGTTGAGTAAAATGGCAGTTTTAACAAAATATCAAGGATTAAAAATTGGTTTAAAATTAATGAATTATTGTATCAATTTTACAAAAAAAAACATTGACAAAGTATTACTTTATATTCTCACAGAAATCTTCTACCAGCAATTAGCTTGTATAAAAAAATTGGTTTTAAAGAAATTGTGTTAGAAGAAAACTCGCATTACGAGCGTTCTAATATTAAAATGCTTTTAAAGCTATAGTGGCTATTCAATTTTTAAGGGCAGTTTTAAAGAGTAAAACCAACAAATAAGCTTTTGCAAAATCCAAAAATAACTTTGCGTTTTGTGGTTAAATAAAACTCTGTATTGCTAACTCATAGCCTTTTAATCCAAAGCCAAACAAAACCCCTTTTGCATTAGGTGCAATATAACTTTTATGTCTAAAATCTTCACGAGCATAAATATTAGAAATATGAACCTCTACAACAGGCGTTTCTATCCCTTTTACAGCATCGCCAATGCCAACAGAAGTATGCGTATAAGCAGCTGCATTTAAAATTATACCATCATAATTAAAACCAACTTCATGTAATTTATCTATAATTTCACCTTCAATATTCGACTGAAAATAAGACAACGCTACAGTTTTAAATTGCAACTTTAGCTCATTAAAATAAGACTCAAAAGTTGCTGAACCATAAATTTCTGGTTCTCTTTTTCCTAATAAATTTAGGTTAGGCCCGTTTATTATAATAACTTTCATCGTTCAAAAATACAATTATTTTAATAAAAAAAAGGGAAGCTTTATAAAGCTTCCCTTAATATTGCTATCAATATTTTTTTTAAAACTTGTATCCAACACCAATTTGAAAAGTATTGAATTTTGATGATATACCAGATGGAGCGTCGCTGATTCTATTACTTACACCAAATGAATACCTTGTAGCTACAAATATTTTTTCTGTAACATCATAACCAGCTCCTAAAGCTAATCCTAAACCGAATTTATTAATACCTTCTGTATCTTCAAGTAAAAAATCTAACTGTGGTCCAGCTTGAATATTAAACTTTTCAGAAACATAATATTTAGCCATTATAGGAATAATTAATTCGTTTGTAGACTCACTATCTTCAATTACAGAAGCAAAATGAATTTCTGGTTGGACACTAAATTTTTCTAAAATCTTAAATTCTGCAAAGAAACCCACGTAATATCCAGATGCACTATCAGAATCAGACTCACCAAATCCTTTAACATTAACTCCTAAATTGTGAAAACCTACAGTTGCACCATAAGTAATTTCTTGCGCACTTACTTTTCCTAATCCTAACATTGCTATTACAGCAATAAATAATACTTTTTTCATAATACTTTTTATTTTATTTTTTTCAGCTGCAAAACTAAAAATAATAAATGAAACTTAATTCATTTATTCTAAAAAAACAACATTTATATTAAATATAAATACACATATAAATATAAATAGTGTAATTTAAATAATAGAAGAAGCTACTAATAAAGTTTTAATATCTTTATGGTATGAAATGGCAAAACGCAATTAAAGACTATCAGTTTTTTTTAAAAATAGAAAGAGGCTTGTCTAAAAACACCATTGATAGTTATTCTAGAGATTTAAAAAAACTAGTTTTCTTTATAGAAGACAATAAAATTATCTTATCTCCTATTTCTATTAATGAAACTACGGTGCAACAATTTATTTACCATGTTGCTAAAGAAGTAAATCCTAGAAGTCAGGCAAGAATAATTTCTGGTTTGCGTAGTTTTTTTGATTATTTAGTTTTTGAAGACTATAGAAAAACAAATCCCACAGATTTATTAGAAACTCCTAAAATTGGACGCAAATTACCAGATACATTATCTGAAGAAGAAATTGATGCGCTAATTGCTGCGGTAGATTTAAGTCATCCGCAAGGCGAAAGAAACAGAAGTATTATAGAAACCATGTATTGTTGTGGTTTACGAGTAAGTGAACTCATTGATTTAAAAATTTCTGATTTATTTTTTGAGGAAGGTTTTATTAAAGTACTTGGCAAAGGAAACAAAGAACGTTTTGTACCGATACATTACAAGGCTCAAAAATACATAGTATTGTATATTAATGAAATTAGAAGTCACCTTCAACCTAAAAAAGGATTTGAAGATACTATTTTTTTAAACAGACGCGGAAAAAATTTAACGCGCCAAATGATTTTTATGATTTTAAAAGATTTAGCAATAAAAATTAATTTAAATAAAAAAATTAGCCCGCATACTTTACGGCATTCTTTTGCAACACATTTATTAAAAAACGGTGCCGATTTAAGAGTAATTCAGCAAATGCTGGGGCATGAAAGTATTACCACTACAGAAATATATGTGCACTTAGATAAAAGTTATTTACAAGAAGTTGTAGAAATGTATCATCCTAGAAGAAGCCCAGCGTAGCCTCTACGTTTATATAAAAATAGAGAAAGGACTGATGCAAAAAATTATTGCAAAAAAATTCCTACTTTAAAAAAGTAGGAATTTTAATTTTTATTAATAAGAGTGTTCTTCTCTTCGAAAAGATTAAAATTGGCTTTTATCGTGCCACATTTACCGCTCTGGTTTCTCTAATTACAGTAACCTTTACTTGACCTGGATAGGTCATATCATTTTGTATTTTTTGAGAGATACTAAAAGACAATTCAGCTGCCTTTGTATCATTTACTTTAGTACTTTCTACCATTACACGTAATTCTCGTCCGGCTTGAATAGCATACGCTTTTTGAACTCCTGTAAAACCAAAAGCAATTTCTTCTAAGTCTTTTAAACGTTGAATGTATGAATCTAAAACCTGACGCCTTGCACCTGGTCTTGCTCCAGAAATAGCATCACAAACTTGTACAATTGGAGAAATTAAACTCTTCATTTCTATTTCATCGTGATGGGCTCCAATAGCATTACATACATCTGGTTTTTCGCCATACTTTTCTGCCCATTGCATACCTAATAATGCATGCGGAAGTTCGCTTTCTTCATTGGGTACTTTACCAATATCATGCAATAAACCTGCACGTTTAGCTACTTTAGAATTCAAGCCCATTTCTGCAGCCATAATTCCACATAAATTTGAAACTTCTCTAGAGTGTTGTAATAAATTTTGTCCGTAAGAAGACCTGTATTTCATTCTACCAACCGCTTTTACAAGCTCTGGATGTAATCCATGAATTCCTAAATCGATAACCGTTCTTTTACCAACTTCTATAATTTCTTGGGTAATTTGTTTTTCTGTTTTCTTTACAACTTCTTCTATTCTTGCGGGATGTATTCTACCATCTGTAACTAATTTATGTAAAGACAATCGTGCTATTTCTCTTCTAATTGGATCAAAACAAGAAAGAATAATTGCATCTGGTGTATCATCTACAATTATTTCTACGCCAGTTGCCGCTTCTATTGCTCTAATATTTCTACCTTCTCTACCAATAATTCTACCTTTAACATCATCTGATTCTAAATTAAAAACAGAAACACAATTTTCTACTGCTTGCTCTACACCTACTCTTTGTATGGTTCCTAAAACAACTTTTCTTGCTTCTTGTTCTGCAGTTAATTTTGCTTCTTCTATAGATGTTTGTACAAAAGCCATTGCTTCTGTTTTAGCTTCATCTTTTAAAGATGTTACCAATTCTTTTTTAGCTTCATCTGCAGAAAGACCAGAAATTTGCTCTAACATATCTACATGACGTTTGTGCATTTTATCTAGCTCGCTTTCTTTATTTTCTAAAAAATCTAATTTATAATTGTAATCTTTTTCTTTTTGCTCTACAGACTTGTTTAATTTTTTATTTTTATCAACTTCAGATGCTACTTGAGATTCTCTGTCTCTAATTCGTTTTTCTACATCAGAAATCTTCTTTTCTCTAGATAAAATTACTTTTTCATGTTCAGATTTAAGCTCTATAAATTTCTCTTTAGCTTGTAATATTTTTTCTTTTTTAAGGGCTTCTGCATCGATTTTAGCTTCTTTTAAAATAGAGGTAGCTTCTTTCCTTCTGCCATTTAATATCTTTTTACTTTTTGCTTTCTCCATAGCTTTTGCAATGATAAAACCAATTGCAATTCCTATTAAAACTCCCACGATAATGGGAAGTAGTATTCCTTCCATAATTTAAATTTAGTGTATAAAAAAGCCTACATTAGTTGTGGTTTATATAAACT
This sequence comes from uncultured Polaribacter sp., assembly GCA_964459905.1. GTDB lineage: Bacteria > Bacteroidota > Bacteroidia > Flavobacteriales > Flavobacteriaceae > Polaribacter. Next base: position 5,703 of record CAYWOM010000038.1, read on the forward strand.
CCATTATGGGTAATTATAGGACTAACTAGCTGATCAAGGATCCACTTGGTACTAAAAAATTTAGTAGCTATGGCTTGCTTTAGCAACTAAGACTTATCCTTCATAACAGATTAGTGTTGAGTTTATCAAACAAATTACTAACGTAGGCAGTGTGTTGTTAATGTATTTTAAAAGAACTTATTGTAAATGTGTATTAACCAAATTAGTTAATGTTTTTAATTTTTCTATTGCTTCAGTATTTGCAGAATCTTGTTCTATTGATGCTATTTCTACTTTCGATGCAAATTGTAATGCACACATTGCTAAAACATCTTGTTTATCGCTTACTGCATAATTTTGCTCGTACGTAGAAATTAATTTATTTATAGCCTTTGCTGCCTTGCGCATGCCTTCTTCTTGTTTGATATTATTTACACTTAAAGGGTAAGTTCTACCGGCTATAACAACATTAATTTTTAGTTTTTCCACAATTTAAAGAACTTTATTCTTGTAACTGAATAATGCATTTGTCTATTTCTTTGATTAATGCATTTATTTTTAATTTTGTATCTGTACTACTGCCGTCTATAGTTTTTGCAATTTTAAGTAAATCATACTCTTTTTTTTGAGTTACTAATTGCTGTTCTTTTTCTAAAAGTTGATATTGTAATTGAGTAGTACTTTTAAGCAAAACTTCATTTTCGTTCTTTAAAAATTCATAATTAGAAAGTAAGTTTTGCAACCTATCTTGCAGTAAATGAATTGCTTTTAATGTATTACTCATATAACTTTTAGATAAAACTATATTTACAAAGTTAGTATTCTGTTTTTGATATTACAACATTTTATTGCTTTTTTAATAATATATTGATTTTTAAACACTTATACAAAGAATGATTTTCACTATTTTTACAAAAAAAATTGTATTTTGAAACAAAACATTTTCTTGTTACTTCTTTTGGTATCTTTTTTAAATTTTTCTCAAGAAAAATATCCAAAAAACTATTTTAGAAGTCCTTTAGATATCCCTATTATACTTGGTGGTACTTTTGGCGAATTAAGAAGCAATCATTTTCATGCAGGAATAGATATTAAAACGCAAGGAAAAGAAGGTTTAAATGTTTTTGCTGCGGCAAATGGCTATGTTTCTAGAATAAAAGTACAGCAGTTTGGCTATGGAAAAGCAATTTATGTTACTCATTTAAACGGATATACTACAGTTTACGGGCATTTAAGTAAGTTTGCTAATGAGATTGAAACATATGTGAAGTCTATTCAATACAAAAAAGAAAATTATCAAACTGGTAACATTTATCCAAAATCAAACAAGTTTATTGTTAAAAAAGGAGAGATTATTGCTTTTTCTGGAGATACTGGTGGTTCTGGAGGTCCGCATTTACATTATGAAATTAGAAATACAGCATCAGAAAACATTATTAATCCGCTTTTTTTCGGGTTAAAAGTAGCCGATACCAAACCCCCAACTATTCAATCTATAAATGGGTATTCTTTAACTAAAGATTCTAGAATAAACCAACAACAAAAAACGTTTTCTATCCCTATTAAAAATATTGGAAAAGGAAATTATGTAGCCGATAGAATTTCTGCAAGTGGCACCATTGGTTTTGGTATTAATGTTTTTGATAGATTAGATAAGGCAACAAATAAAAACGGAATTTACAGTTTAGAAATGTTGGTAAATGAAAAACGAGTGTATTATCATACTGTAAAAACATTTGCTTTTTCTGAAAGTAAATTAATTAACTTACTCATAGACTACGAATATTATAAAAAATACAAAAGGCGTTATCAGAAAACATTTAAAGTTGTCAAAAACAAATTATCGATTTACGAAAACCTTATTAATAATGGTAAAATTAGCATAAATAAAGGATTAAATTATACTGTAAAAATTATTGCAAAAGATTATAAAGGAAATACAAGTACAGTTAAAATACCTATTGTTGGTAAAGAAAGTAATACACTTTTTACGGCACAAAAAGATACTACTGCTTATAAAATTGTAGCTCATAAATTTCAAAAATTTTCTAAAAAAAATATTGCTGTTGCTTTTCCAAAAAATACTTTTTATAATGATGTTTATTTAGACTTTACAATAGACAATGGTATTGCAAAAATTCATACCCCTACAATTCCTTTAGACAAAAATTTTACACTTACTTTTAATGTTGCTAAATATTCTGAAACTGAAAAAAAACAACTCTATATTGCTAATTTAGAATATCCTAAATACCCAAGATATCAAAATACAAGAAAAAAAGACAGTACCTTTTTTACCACCACCAAAAGCTTAGGAAATTATACTTTGTTAACAGATAGCATAAAACCAAAGGCAAAAATTCTTTATTTTAAAGACAAACAATGGATTTCTAGCCTAAAAACCATTCAGGTAAAAATTTCTGATGTTGGTTCTGGTATTAAAAATTATAGAGCAACCTTAGATGATAAATGGGCTTTAATGGCCTATAATCATAAAAAAAAGATATTAACTTATAATTTTAATGATAAAAAATTGGTTGGTAGCAAACATATCTTTAAAATTGTAGTCTCGGACAACGTAGGAAATACCAAAGAACTTTCTACAACGTTCTATAAAAAACAAGTAAACTAAATCTTACGTGAAAAAACTCTTATTTTTCTTATTCTTTTTGCCTCTTTTAGCTTTTGCTCAAAAGACCACAATCCTTAAAGGAACTGTAAAAAGTAACACTAAAAAACCCATAGAAAATGTATCTGTGAGGTATAAAAACATAGGAACTACTACAGATAAAAACGGTAATTATAGCATTAGAATTCCGTTTAAAGAAGAAATTAGCATTGTTTTTACACACATTTCTTTTAGAAAATTAACCAAAAAATTAATTGCCAAAAACAGAAACGGCATTAGTTTTTCTCCTCTTTTAACTTCAAAAACAGAGCAAATAGAAGAAATTGTTATAAAAAACAACAAAAAAAGTGCCGAAGGAATACAAACAAT
>CAYWOM010000039.1:0-8643 GCA_964459905.1 uncultured Polaribacter sp.
ATCTAAACCTCTAAGGTTAGGAATACGGTCTCCATTAGCATCTGTTAAATAAACAGGTTCATAAGGGTTAAATGTAAAACGTCCGTTTACTGGGTTCTGAATATTGTTTCTATCTCTAGGATCTTGATCATTAGATGTAGAAAAACCTAATTGTGTTGTTAAGTTTAACCAGCTATTTGCATCGTAACCAACATTTAGTCTAGAAGATGTTCTTTCGAAAGCACTTTCTACTAATTCTATAATACCTGTATTAGAATCGTTTGCAATAGACATAAAATAAGTTAATTTTTCATCACCACCTGTAACAGATAAGTTAACAGAACTAATTTCAGCATCTTTTAAAAGTGCATCGTTCCAGTCGTGTTCTTGAGATAACAAACGATCCCATTCACTCTGTAATAAAATTGTAGAACCTGGACCCGCACCAACAGCTCTCTCATAATCAAGCTTTTGTTTTGCGTTCATCACTTCAAAATTCCTTTTAGCTTCAGTAGCGATACCAAGTCTAGTTTGCAATCTGATTTGTGCTTTTTTGTTTTTCTTACCTTTTTTGGTAGTAATAACAACAACACCATTTGCACCCCTTGCTCCATAAATAGCTGTACTTGCAGCATCTTTAAGAACATCCATTCTTTCGATATCCGATGGGTTAATACCAATAATATCGTCTTCATCTACCTGTATACCGTCTAAAAGATATAAAGGCTCACTACCTGCGTTAATAGAACCAATACCTCTAATTCTTACGAATGCAGCGTTACCTGGTTTACCATTTTGTGCAGTTACTTGCACACCTGTTGCAACTCCTTGTAAAGCATTGTCTATACCAACTGTACTAACTTGTCTTTCTAGTTGAGCAGATGTAACAGAAGATACAGCAGAAGACAACTCGCCTCTTTTTTTATTGGTATAGCCAATAACTACAACTTCTTCTAATTGCTCTCCACCTTCAACTAACGTTACATTTAGTTTATTAGATGTACCTACTGTTTTATTAGCAGTTTTGTATCCAAGATATCTAAATACTAATACATCGCCAGCTGTTGCTTTAATGATATATACACCATCAAAATCTGTTTCTGCACCTTTTGTAGTACCTTTTATTGTTACACTAACTCCAGGTAAACCGCCTGATTCATCAGAAACAGTACCAGAAACAGTCTTCTCTTGTGCAAAGGAAATTTGCACAACCAACGCTAGTAAAAGCGTTAAAATTCCATTAAACTTTGTCTTCATTTTATAATTATTTGAATTAATTAGTGCCAAAAGTCTTAATTTTATCTTAATAAAACAATTTTTTAACATAAAAATGTTTCGTTATTTTTAAATACAACTTTAGATATTGTTACAGTTTTGTTGCAGTAGTTACCAAATTGTTTTTTATTCTATATTTATTATAACAAAAAAAGGCTGCCTATTTAGGCAGCCTTTTTTTGTTATAATAAGTTAAATATTAATTTACATCCCACCAAAGTTTGGTAGATAAATTATCTGCACCCTGAGCTGCAACGGCAGCATCATAGTTTGCTTTGTTTTGTGTTGGTTCTGCTGTAGGATAACCATGTCTTACAGGAATAGAGTTGCCAACTAATGCATCTACTGCAGGAGTTAAAATAGGATAATCTAATCTTCTCCATTCTGCCCAAGCTTCATACGGTTGGTAAAATAAAGCCAACCATTTTTGTTCAGCAACTTGATTCATTGCAGTTGCAGCGTTATAAACAACATCTGCTTCTAAAAGATATGCATCTGCATCTGTTGCAGAAACATTCCATTGTTTTAAAGAAGCCTTTACAGCATCTTCATAGTAGGTTTGTGCGCTACCAGATATCCAACCTAACATTGCAGCTTCGGCTTTGTTAAAAGACATTTGTGCAAATGTAAACATTGGTAATTCTTTTGTTCCGTTTTTAATTAAATCATCATTCATAAATGATACATCGTCATTAGGAATCGTTCCTGCTCCGTCCCAACCATAACGTAAACCTACAAAGGTACCTGTAGTAACTGCAGGTGCACCAAACATTGGTAAACGAGGGTCGTTTAAGGCTTGCATTCTGTTTACTAAAACATCACTTAAACATTCATCTGCTCTACCTAAATCTACATAGTCATCCTGGTAAGGATTGTCATACGCATCATTAGAAATTGAAGGAAACATAATGTTTTCTGAGTTAGACATAATACCAGCAGACATTGCTTGTGTAAACTTTGTAGCTGCGTAACCGCCAGCTGCAGGATGTACTTTAGCCAAACGTATTGCCATGTTCATCTTTAAAGTATTACCAAACTTTGCCCATTTTGCCATATCACCAGCAAATAAGATATCTCCTTGTGGCCCAGAACCAGCATCCATTTGTGCTAATGCTTCATCTATTTTGTTAAATAAATCATCATAAATAGCTTCTTGAGAATCGTATTTTGCTTTAGGAGAACTTACTCCACCTAATGCTTCGCTGTAAGGTAACATTCCCCAACGGTCTGTAGCCCATTGAAAGTAGTATGCCCACATTAATTTGGCAACTGCAATTTGGTTGTTATTAGAACCATAAGCAGTAGCGCCAGCTTTAGTCTCTTCTGCTGTATTTAATGTAATAATTTGTGATAAATTAGAAAAAACTTTGTTGTAAAAGTTTACTGATCCATCAAAATCACTACCACTACCAACTACATTCCAATTAAAGTTAATTGTTTGGTACCTAGATTCTTCTGTGTATTGTGTTTGCGATAAATGCTGCACATATAAAGAAGGTGTTGCTGTACCGCTTAAACTAACGGTACCTACCAATTTCGATTGAGCTCCTGCTAATAAAGAAGATGGTATTGCTTCTACAGGGTTATTTGTATCTACACCTGTATTGCCAAAGTCGTAACTTTCGCAACCTACTAATAAAACAGATGCTGTTACTATAGCTAACAAGCTTTTAAATGTTTTTTTCATTTTAAATATTTTTTTAATTAAAATTTAACTTTTAGGTTTAAACCAAATGTTCTACTACTTGGTAATTGTCCTCCTTCTTCCCAACGTAAACCGTTAGCAGAAGTATTTTCAATTTCCGAAGGATCGATACCTTCTACACTAGAATAGATTAACCATAGGTTGTTTGCAAATGCATTTAAGGTAACACTTTCTATAAAGGTGTTGTCAAATACTTTTGTTGGAATATCATAACCAATAGATAATTGTCTTAATTTTACATAAGATGCATCATAGATCCATTTTTCATGTAAAGCAAACAATCTTGGCCAATAGGTAGATGAATTTACATAATAAGATACAGGTGCACCAGATGTAGAATCTACTCCGCTTACCAAAACACCACCAGAATTAGATTGTACGTCATTTGCATTTACAACGTTAGCTGTACCAGCAGAACCAACTACGTTGTCTCTTACAGGGTTTCCTAATTCATTGTTTCCTACAGTTTGTGTTAATAGACCAGAGTAGTGCCCAAACATTTGAGATACAGAGAAGAATTTACCACCACTTTGAAAATCGATATTAGCACTTACAGAGAAGTTTTTATATCTAAAGGTATTTCTTAAACCACCCGTAAAGTCTGGTAATAAGTTTCCTAAATATTGGTCTTGTTCAAACTCAATTCTACCTTGGTCATCTATTAACATGTTTCCAGCATCATCTCTTGTTATTTTTCTACCGTAAATAGCACCATATTCTTCACCAACTCTAGATTGAATTGTAAGACCTCTCCAAGTAGTATCTAAAATTTCATTTTCGATTGCTTCTCCAGTTTCTGGATCTACATATAATTCATCTGTAGTTCTCTTTAAAGTACCAAAGTTTACACCAATATTCCATGTAAAATTTTCCGTTTTTATAGGAGTACCGTTAATTGCAAGTTCTATACCGTTAGAGGTAAACTTACCAGAGTTAACAGCTGCACCAAAATAACCTGAAGCAGGAGAAAGTGGAACATCTATTCCAAGATTTACATCTTTTCTATTAAAGTAGGTGAAATCGAAACCAAGTCTGTTTCTAAAGAATTGTAATTCTGTACCTACTTCAAATTCAGTTCTTACACCACCTTCGATTGTTGGGTTTGCTTGATTTGTATTGTTGTAAAAAGGAACAGTACCTTCATAGTTAGAACCTAATTGATACGTTTGAGTTGTACTACCAAATCTTGGAAAATCTGGAGCTTCTGCATACCCAACTCTTAATTTACCAAAAGATAATACATCAGATTCTATTAATTTACTAAACACAAAACTTCCAGAACCTCCAAAGGTAATTACTCTGTTCTTTTCTGAAAAAGCATTCGAGTTCCAATCCCCTCTTATAGATCCATCTAAATATAACATGTCTTTATAACCTAAAGAAGCTGTTGCAAAGATACCATTGTTTCTTTGTTTTTCATTGTAAGCTACGTAAGAAGGTCTGTCTTTAGAAGATGCTATTGTAAATACACCTGGTATTGTTAAACCACCTACTGTTTCCGAAGTAATTCTTCTTTCTTTGTCTTGTCTTAATTCTGTACCAACGGTAGCAGTTAAGTCTAAATCGTCTGTTAAATCTTTGCTATACGTTGCCGCTGCAAAAAATTCGAAAGAAGAAACTGTTTGTTCTCTTTCATAAAAAGAAGTTTGGTTTAAACCACCAAAACCAACTCTATTGTTATCTCTTAAAGTATTTACTGTTCTTCTTAATTCTACATTAAAAGTAAGGTCTTCAGAAGCTTCGTAATTTAAACCAAGATTACCATAAGTAGCATCTTTTGTTTGATTCTTTGTATTGTTTTCAGTTTCAAAAAATGGAGAATCCCAGTACTGTGGGCTTGTATCTGTAGCACTTCTAATATTCCAAGTATACCATTGTCCGTTCTGAAAATCGTTATCACGTAATCTATCGATATCTACTTGTCTTTGCCACCATTGGTTAAAGTTAGAAGCAACACCACCGTAACCACCTAAAGGATTATTTACAGTAGTTCTGTGTTGGTAGTTTATGTTTGTATACACTTCTAATTTATCACTTACATCAAAGTTTGCACTAGCGCCAACTTGTTGTAATTTTCTACTAGAATCTGGCATTACACCTTCTATATCTACATTTCTAATATTTGCTTTAACACTATAACCATCGCCACCTTTAGAGAATCCTAAAGAAGTATTGTTTGTTATTCCTGTATTAAAGAAGTTCTTTACATTGTCTGGGTTAGCAGACCAAGGTCTAACTTCTCCAAATTCTGTAGAACCAGGTATCCAACTATCCCAATGTCTTACTAGTGTTCCGTCTAAACGAGGTCCCCAAGATTCATCTGCTGCATAGTTAGGTATGTTTTGTCCGTTTAAAGTAGAAAATGTTTGTGTGTAACCACCTCCATATTCATTTTGGTAATCTGGTAATACGTATACGTTAGACATTTGTATAGATTGGTCTAAAACAATAGAAGTTTTACCATTCTTTGCTCTTTTAGAAGTAATTACAACTACACCATTTTTACCAATTGGACCGTACAATGCTGTTGCAGCACTACCTTTTAATACACTTAAGTCTTGTATGTCATCTGTATTTATGTCAGATACACTTTCAATCTTAACACCATCTACAACATAAAGTAAGTCAGACTCACCTCTTAATCTTACCAATGCGTTACCAAATCCAGTACTAGGAGCTCCTAAAATCTGAACACCTGCTACTGCACCTGCAATTGCGTTGTTTACATCAACCTCTCTTGTTACAATAAGATCTTCACCTTTTACAGATTGTTGTGCAAAACCTAAACTCTTTTTTTCTCTTTTAATACCAAGAGCCGTTACTACTATTTCGTCTAACACATCTGCGTCTTCCTCTAGTACAACGTTAATTGTATTTGCGCTGCTAACTTTTTGTTCATTTGTTTTAAAACCAACATAGCTAAAGCTTAATACGTCTCCTTCATTTGCTTTGATAGAATATTTACCATCAAAATCTGTTTGCGTTCCTTTGTTAGTGCCTTTAATAATAACACTTACACCCGGTAAAGTGCCAGACGAATCTGATACAGTTCCAGAAACTGTTTTTACTTGTGCAAAGGATATTTGCACAACAAACGCTAGTAGTAGCGTTAAAATTCCTTTCATGTTTGTTTTCATTATTTAATTATTTGAATTAATTGCCGCAAATATGCTAATAAATTGTTAAATAAACACAAAAAATTATTGATAAATTGTTAAATAATGCTAATTATTTGAATTGTATTAAAAAAGGTGTGCATTGATTTCTGATTCATTTTCTAATCTACAGCTTTTTAATATTTTTTAACTTCTTAAAAAAAACTCTTCCAACTAATAATTAGTTTACTGTTTTTAAAATCGAAATTTTGACCCGTACTTTTTCCTATTGCGGTACTTAAGTTTATTTGAGAATTGTTGCTTGTAAAAAGATAACCCAAACCAATTCCTAGTAGCGTTTTATTCTCTAGAGTAGATTTAATTGTGCCAAGATCTGTTATCGAATAAAAATAAGATTTTTGTGAGGTTAAAAAACGATATTCGAAATTAAAAAAAGTATAACTATTTGTAAAAATACTTTGTTCGTTAAAACCCCTTATAGAATTTGCACCACCAATTCTAAATAATTCATTGTCTAAAAAAGTATCTGAATTTAAATAACCCGTTTTATTCCTTATAAAAATACTATTTCTGTTGTTTAGATCCCAAATGTATGAAGCTGTTGCTTCGATTTTAAATTGATTTACATTGTTGTCTTCGGTTTTTCTTTTTCCGATATTGGGCGTTACATCAAAATAAAAGGCATCATTATAGAAAAAATCTCCTTTTGGTACTTTGTAGCTAAATTGAAACCCTAAAAAATAATTACTGTAAGTTTCTATGTTATTGTTTATGGCTTCTTCTAAGTTTTTAGAATTTTCAGAAGTGTAACTAAATGCTAATTTAGTTTTAGTGCTTAAGTTGTAAAATAATTTTGAATTGAATTTGGTATTTAAAAATGTAGAATCTTGTTTGTAAATTGAAAAAGAAATTGCTGGCGTAACTGCCGAGTTAAATATATAAGGTATTTCTGTAGCCAGTTTAAATTCTTGGCGCTCGTTACCAATACTATTCCAAAAAACTTCAAAATTTTCTCCGGTATTTAAAATGTTATTCAGCTTTAAATCGATATGACCATTAAATAAAACGCCGCCATTTTCTTGTGAAGCAAAATTAACCAAACCATCAAAACTATTATTTTGATGTTTCTTTAAATATAGGTACAACAAGGTAGAGTCTTTTGTAAATAAAATTTCTGGAGCTTTTATTTCTTTTATAAAAGTTAGGTTTTTTGATAAGTTAGAAATGTCATTTATTTTAGATTGATTTAAAACAGTACCCTTTTTTATATTAAAGTAATGTTTTATAAAAGATTTTGAAAACTGTTTGTAATCTTTTATAATTACCTTGTTAATAGTTCTTTTTTTTGATGCTGTTATTTCTAAATCTGCAAAGAGCGTTTTATTTTTAAGTTTAATGTTTTTTAACTGCACCTTAGAAAACGATTTTCCTTCGCTATCTAGTTTTTTAGAAATAGATAATAAAGTCGCTTGTAATTTTTCAATTTGCAATGTAAAAGTGTTATTTTCTGTTTTTAAACTCTTAGGCAAAAACGCGATGTTCTCTATTTTAATAATTGCCTTATCTGTTTTTTCGTTCAAAGAAAAATAAGCAGTATGCTTTTTATTGTTTTTTACAACACTGTCTATACTATTTGTAAAATAACCGTTATTCTTTAAACAGTTAGTTATTTTAGTTAGTGCAACTAAAACAAAAGTTGAATCTTTATCTTTTCTTTTGAAATCAATCGTATTTAAAAAAGTATTTTCTTTTGCATTTTTTGATACTACTTTTAGTTGATATTCTTGCGCATAAACAGCATCAAAAAAAATAATTATAAGAACGATAAATAAGTAATCTTTAATCTTTATTTTCAAAATTAACGTTTAATTGAAGTCAAATGTAAAGTAAAATCAGTAAAAAACCGACGATAATAATTATTTCAAAAAAAAATAACTAGCTGATTTTTGTGTAATTATAAATTAGTTGTACATTTGCGCACTCTTAAAAGTGAGTAAAGTTTAATTATAAACTAAAAACAGGAATAATTTAGTATGCCAACTATTCAACAATTAGTTCGTAAAGGAAGAACCAAAATAACTAAGAAGAGTAAATCGGCTGCTTTGTCGTCTTGTCCTCAAAGACGTGGAGTTTGTACTAGAGTTTATACTACTACGCCAAAAAAACCTAATTCAGCAATGCGTAAAGTTGCCAGAGTTAGATTAACAAATGGTAATGAGATAAACGCGTACATTCCAGGTGAAGGACATAACTTACAGGAGCACTCGATAGTATTAGTTAGAGGTGGAAGGGTAAAAGATTTACCAGGTGTTAAATATCACGTAGTACGTGGTGCATTAGATACAGCAGGTGTTGAGGGAAGAACTCAACGTAGATCTAAGTACGGTGCAAAACGCCCAAAGAAGTAAGAGTTATAGGTAATCAGTTTTAGTTTTTAAGTTGATGACTTAACTTTTTAAGAATTTTCTTAAATGTTAGTTGTCTTTAGAAGCTAGTTACTATGAGCTAATAACAAATTAATTAACTTTTTTAATGTAAAGACATGAGAAAAAGAGCAGCAAAAAAAAG
>CAYWOM010000040.1:0-8507 GCA_964459905.1 uncultured Polaribacter sp.
CAATTTACGTCTGCGCCTTATAGCGGTTTTGTAAACCCTTTTTTAGAACCTTTATTAGATGCAGAAGGAACTATTTTAAAGATTGATGTAAAACAACCAAAAACCTTCGAAGAACAAATGTTGTTTTATTCGAAACATTATAATTTTCTAGGAACAGAAAATTAAAATGATAAAATGAGAAACATTATAATTTTCTAGGCATGGGAAATTAAACTTAGTTTGTGATTTCTGGGAAGGCAGGAATCTGAAAATAAAAAAATAAAAGCCGATTTCTTTTTAGAGTCGGTTTTTTAATTACCCGCCAATATTCTAATAGCAACAAAAACAGCAACAATTAAACCACCATAAATAAGTACTTTTTTACCTGCATTTTTATAATAACGCTCATGATTTTTAATGTCTTTTCTATAACTATAAACCATTAAAGCAGTAAATGCAGTAATAAAGAAAATCATAAAAATAATTCTGCCTGTTGTAAAATACGCGCCTAAAAACATGTTGTTTATTCTTTATAAGTTCTAAATTAATACCAATAATAGTTTCTTTATTTTTAGATAAAGTTTTTATATATTGTGTTTCTAAAAATCAACAAAAATTGATTCTACAAAAATACAAATTATATGAAGAATGCCATTGTTTTTGGAGCAACTTCTGGAATCGGAAAATGTTTAACCGAAATTTTAGTAAAAAAAGGTTATAAAGTTGCTGTTACAGGCAGAAGATTAGAAAATTTAATGGAATTAAAAAATCGATTTCCGGCAAATATAATAGTCAAACAAAATGACATTCAAGATGTAATTGATGTGGAAAAAGTTTTTAATGAAATTGTTAACAAATTTAAGACCATCGATTTAGTGGTACAATCTTCTGGAGTTGCGCATATAAATCCAAAATTCGATTGGGACAAAGAAGCACAAAGTATTAATACCAATGTTTTAGGAGTTACCAAATTATATACCATTGTTTATAATTTATTTAGAAAACAGCAGTTTGGTCATTTGGTAGGTATTACGTCTATCGCATCGATTAGAGGAAGTCGTTCTGCACCTGTTTACTTTGCTTCAAAAGCATATCAAAAAGCCTATTTAGAAAGTTTGTATATTAAAACAAAAACCATAAAATCTAAAAAAGTATTTATTACAGAAATAAGACCAGGCTTTGTAGATACTGCAATGGCTTTTGGCGAAACTGTTTTTTGGTTGGTGCCTTTAGAGAAAGCAACAAAACAAATTTATACGGCCATTAAAAAGAAAAAACGAGTTGCCTATATTTCTAAAAGATGGAGAATTATAGCCTATGTATTAAAACTATCTCCGGCTTGGTTGTTGAAAAAAACCATGTAGTATTTAGTTGGCAGTTCAGGGTTTTAGGTTAAACAGTTCGAGTGATTTCGATTTTAGGAGAAATTGTATGGAAAACATATAAATGAATAAAAAATAACAACAAATAATGAAAAATAAAATAGCAGCAGTAACCGAATTTCACACCGCTTTTAAATTAAACATGAATAACAAGCCAATTGCAAGTATTGGAGAAGATAGAAAAAAATTGCGCTTTGAGTTGATGAAAGAAGAAAATGAAGAGTATTTAGAAGCCGCTAATAATAATGATTTAGTGGAGGTTGCAGATGCCTTAGGAGATATGTTGTACATTTTATGTGGAACTATTATAGAACATGGAATGCAGGATAAAATTGAAGCAGTTTTTAATGAAATACAACGCAGTAACATGAGTAAATTAGGGGGAGATGGCAAACCAATTTACAGAGAAGATGGCAAGGTATTAAAAGGTCCAAATTATTTTAAACCCAATATTGTAGGTGTATTGCAGGAGTAAAAAAATGATTTTGATGGTCTGTTTTTTGTGTGATTTTTAAAAGAATTAAAGCTATTAAATAAAAATCAGATAGAAAAGTTGCTGTTTTTTGGAGTCTAATACTAATAGTTAATTTACTTAGTAGTTTTTCTTTATTCTAATTCAATTTCAATTAGTTTTATTATCGATTTAATTTCGTTTTTTGTTCGTTTATAAGCACTGTTTTTTTCATCCATGACTTTTAGAGAAAGTACAAAGTAATTCTGAAATCTTAATCCATATAAATAATCCTCGTTTTCAACTTTTTTTGAATATAAACGTATCGTTTGTATTAAATCGGGAACCATAGACATGAGTGCTTCAAAATGAATTTTTTCCATTCTATTTACATAAATATAGGTTTCTTCTAATCGCCTAAGCCCTTGAATTATTTTATTGTTTTTTAGTAATTTAACATCTCCACTATTTACCATTGTTTCATAGATATTTCCTTGTCTATCAAAATCTGAATTGGTTAAAATATTTACGGCTATTTTACCTAAACTGTCTTTTTTACTTTTATCTTTTAATTCTATAAGATTTACGGCATATCTAAATTGTTTGGCATATTTAGTATTGTATTCCATGTTCGATTCAATATTATTCAGGTCGTCTAATAGCTGCTGTTTTGTATTATTATAAAAATTTAATTCAGCATTTCTATTTGATACTTCCTTATTTCTATTATTAATATTTAGAGCAATTAAAATACCAATAACTACAAGTATAATCTCACCAATAGCATAAAGAAGGTATTTGCTAACTTTATTATCGGTTACTAATTGTTGTCTTATTTTCCTAAATATTTTCATGAAATGTAAGTATCGGTTCTAATTATGCCTAATCATTAAATTCACTTTCTAAGTTATAAAAAAAATATTATAACTCAATTTTATAACTAACAGTTTTAGAAAATTAATATATGAGAAGTACTTAAAGAAATTTATTTTAAGTTGTTATTTATAACACTTATAGAATCATTTTTTAAAGATAAAAAAAAGCATCAAATTTAATTGATGCTTTTAATGTTAACTATTTTCTATACATATTTTACTTTACAACAACTCTCCATCCGTAAGGATCTGCTGCTCTATTAGTTTGTATATCTGTAATTGCTTTCTTTAATGTTGATGCAAAAGGTGCTTCTAATTCTGGTAAATCATACTCTTTGTTTTGATATCCAAAACCAGCAATAGGAGAAATAACTGCCGCTGTTCCTGCGCCAAACATTTCTTTCAAGCTTCCTGCTTGTGCAGCTGCAATTACTTCAGAAACCGAAATTTTTCGAACTTCAACATCAATATTTAAGTCTTTAGCAATTTGTAGGATGCTTTTACGCGTAATTCCATCTAAAATTCGATCGCTTGTTGGGCTTGTAATTAGCGTATCATTTATTCTGATAAAAATGTTCATTGCGCCAGCTTCTTCGATATATTCATGCGAATTATCATCCGTCCAAATAACTTGATTGTAGCCTTTTTCTATAGCTAATTGTGTTGGGTAAAATTGTGCGGCATAATTACCACCAGCTTTAGCAAAACCAACGCCACCATTTGCTGCACGCGCATATTTTTCTTCAATTAAAACCTTTATTTTTCCAGCAAAATAGGCGCCAGAAGGTGCCGTACAAATAATTAATTTATAAGCATCTGCTGGCGATGCATGAAATCCATTACCCGTTGCAAACATAAAAGGTCTTATGTATAAAGAACTTCCGTCTTTTGTAGGTATCCAAGCTTCGTCTAGTTTTAATAATTCTTTTAATCCGTTCATGAAAATATCTTCAGGAATTTGCGGAATTACCAAACGTTCTGCAGATTTATTTAAACGGTTACAATTGTCTAAAGGTCTAAATAATAGGGTGTTTCCATCGGAATCTTTATAGGCTTTCATTCCTTCAAAAATAGACTGCCCGTAATGAAATATCTTAGAAGACGGATCTAAAGAAATTGGCGCATAGGGTTCTATAGTTGGCGTTTGCCATTTCCCGTTTTTAAAATCACAGGTAAACATGTGGTCAGAAAAAACGCTTCCAAAAGGTAAATTATTAAAATCTACCGTGTCTATTTTAGACTTTTCTATCTGTTTGATTTCTATGTTAGAACTCATAATTTAATTGATTAAATTTCAATACAAATGTACATAATTTATTCATCCGAAGAAATATAAAAAAAGGAGTTTTAGTCTTAAATTACTTATCTTTGTATGTAGTAACTTAAATGATTAAAAGATGAAATTAATGTTAAAATTTTGTGCATTTACCTTATTGGTTTTTGTTTCTTGTAACAATAAAAAAATAGAAAAAAAAATATCGGAATCTACTAAAGAAGTTTCTGTTTATAGTTCTTTTGGTGATAAAATCTCAGAAGAAAATGCACTAACGTCTGCAGAAATGTTAACAAAGTTTGCGTCATTAAAAGCAGGCGATACAATTAATTTAAAATTTGCCTCTAATATTAAAGAAGTTTGTACCAAAAAAGGTTGTTGGATGAAACTTTCTTTAACAGCCGAAAAAGAAACAATGGTTCGGTTTAAAGACTACGGATTTTTTATGCCATTAGACGCTAAAGACAGCCAAGTAATTGTGCAAGGAAAAGCCTTTGTAAAAGAAACTTCTGTAAAAGAATTGCAACATTATGCAGCAGATGCTGGGAAAACCAAAGAAGAAATCGCAAAAATTACAGCTCCTAAAAAAGAATTTGCTTTTGAAGCAAACGGAGTTTTAATGAAAGTAAAATAGTTTTATAAATGTCTTGCCTTAATACGTTTTGTTAAGCAAACGAGAAATCTATACGATATATCAATTTAAATAATGAAAAGAGAAATATTAATTACATCAGACGGTTCTTCTACCATTCATTTACCAGACTGGAACGAGCAATACCACTCTAAAAATGGTTCAATTAATGAAACCTACCATGTTTTTATTAATAGCGGATTAAAGTTGGTTTCTGCCGAAAAAGTTTCAATTCTAGAAATTGGTTTTGGTACAGGTTTAAATTGTTTTATTACGTATTTAGAGGGTAAGAAACAAATAGATTATGTGGGTGTAGAAGCCTATCCGGTTACTGCAGATGAAGTTGAGAAAATGAACTTTACAGCTGTTTTAAAAGCAGAAAAAGATAGTGCAGTTTTTAAAAAAATACACAGTGTTTCTTGGGATGAAAAACACCAAATTACAGATACGTTTTCTCTGGTAAAAAGGAAACAATTTTTTGAAAATATTGAAGATAAAGATGCCTTTAATTTAATCTATTTTGATGCATTTGGCGCTCGTGTACAGCCTCAATTATGGACAGAAGAAATCTTTAAAAAGATGTTTTTGGCCTTAAAAGAAAACGGTATTTTAGTAACCTATTCCGCCAAAGGAAGTGTTAGAAGAGCCATGCAAGCAGTTGGTTTTTTTGTAGAACGTTTGCCTGGACCTCCAGGGAAAAGAGAAATGCTAAGAGCTACTAAAAAAAGTGTTTAGTAAGTAGTTTCAGTTGGTCCTCTAAAATTTATAATATCATGCTTTTTTTTGCCTGATGTATCTAAAAATAATTAAAATATAAATATGCAATTCAAAAGAAAATTTGGTAGACAAAAGCAATCGAAACCAGCAAAAGGATTGCTGTTAGTTTTGTTATTGGGTGTTGCATTAATTCTTTGGTTTAAAGCCGAAGCTATTATGGACGCCCTCTTTTAAACCAACTATTTAAAACGTATTTGTTTTTGTTTGATTGTAAGAATACAAATTATATTTGTCTTAAAAATTAACAACTAATTATGAATAGTAGTAAACATATATATAATAACAATCTGCAATTTTAATGACAGAAAAAATAATTTTAGGAATAGATCCAGGAACCACAATTATGGGTTTTGGGTTGATTAAAGTTGTGGGCAAAAAGATGGAGTTCATTCAGATGAATGAATTAATGCTACAAAAATACGACGATCATTATCTAAAATTAAAGCTCATTTTTGAGCGAACTATTGAGCTAATAGATACTTACAACCCTGATGAAATTGCCATCGAAGCACCTTTTTTTGGTAAAAATGTACAATCGATGTTAAAGTTGGGTAGAGCGCAAGGAGTGGCTATGGCGGCAGGATTATCGCGCGAAATACCAATTACAGAATACTTGCCAAAGAAAATAAAAATGGCAGTTACAGGTAACGGAAATGCTAGTAAAGAACAAGTTGCTTTAATGCTAAAATCTTTATTAAACTTAAAAACATTACCTAAAAATTTAGATGCTACAGATGGTTTGGCTGCAGCGGTTTGCCATTTTTATAATTCAGGAAAAGTAGTTGGTGGTAAGAATTATACAGGTTGGGCTAGTTTTGTAAAGCAGAATCCTAAAAAAGTAAAATAACTTTTTAATGAACATTTATCAGTAATCAATTATCAAAGACTATGAAATTACCTAATAATCCTTTGCAAAATAAATCTTATGATTTTGCTTTATTAATTGTAAAATTAAGTAAAAAAATAGTAAAAGATAAAAAGGAGTTTGTGTTATCTAAACAAATTTTAAGAAGCGGAACTTCTGTTGGAGCAAATATTGTTGAAGCAAATGGTGCTATTTCTAAAGCAGATTTTTCTGCTAAAATGTCTATTGCATACAAAGAATGTTTAGAAACTAAATATTGGTTGCATTTATTAAAAGATAGTGGAGACATAGAGTTAGAAAATTTTAATATTCTTTTCGAAAAAGCTGATGAAATTGGAAGAATTCTTTTTTCAATTTTAAAAACTACCAGAATTAATAAACAATCTTAATATTGATAACCGATAACCGATAACTGATAACCGATAACTGATAATTGATTTGGCCGGAATTTACATTCACATCCCATTTTGCAAACAAGCGTGTTTCTACTGCGATTTTCATTTTTCAACTTCATTAAAGAAGAAAAATGAAATGATTGCTGCGTTAATTTCTGAAATAGAAATTAGAAAAGACGAAAACCAAAATACAGTTATAGAAACCATCTATTTTGGTGGCGGAACACCAAGTGTTTTATCAACTAAGGAAATACAATTTTTAATTGATGCTGTTTATAAAAACCATACAGTTGTTAAAAATCCAGAAATTACTTTAGAGGCAAACCCGGATGATTTATCAGAAGAAAAAATTATTGAACTTTCTAAAACCCCAATTAATCGGCTAAGTATCGGAATTCAATCTTTCTTTGAAAAAGATTTAAAGTTGATGAATAGGGCGCATAATGCAATAGAAGCAAAAGAGTCTTTGGCGCTAGCAACTAAATATTTTACAAATATTTCTGTAGATTTAATTTATGGTATTCCAGATTGTACTAATGATGAATGGTTACAAAATATACAAACCGTATTAAGTTTTGGCATTCCACACATATCTAGTTACGCATTAACAGTAGAGCCAAAAACGGCGTTAGAAAGCTTTATTAAAAAAGGTATTATTAAAAATGTTGATGAGCAAAAAGCACAAGAGCAATTTTATATTTTAATTGAAATCTTAGAAAAAGCCAACTTTGTGCATTACGAATTGTCTAATTTTGGTAAAGAAGATTTTTTTAGTAAAAACAACTCTGCGTATTGGTTAGGGAAACCTTATTTGGGTATCGGGCCTTCGGCACATTCTTTCAACGGAAAACAACGTAGTTGGAATGTTAGAAACAATGCTAAATATATAAAATCCATTCAACAAAACAGCTTACCAATAGAAAGAGAAACACTCTCAATAACAGATGCTTATAATGAATATGTTATGACGGGTTTGCGAACTATTTGGGGCGTTTCTTTAGATAAAATTGCCAAAGATTTTGGAGAAGAGTATGTGAAATACTTAGAAAAGGAATCACAAAAACAGATACTTCAAGAATTATTGTATCTTGAAAACCGAATATTAAAAACCACTAAAAAAGGCAAATTTTTAGTAGACGGAATTTCATCGAACCTTTTTATGCTAAATGAGTCTGAATAACAAAATACTATGAAAGCAATTATAGAATATAATTCAAGAAAAATAGAAGTAAATATATCTAAACCTTTAGATATTTCAATTCCTATCGATGTGTCAAAAGAAAATGTAAATGCTTGGTATATAGAAGAGCCAAAGATTTTTCCGGAAGTTATAGATGGTGAGATTGTAAAAGTTTCAGAAGGCGCTGTTGTAAATTTTAATAATATTCATTTTAATCCACATTCTCACATAACACATACAGAATGTGTGGGGCATATTACAGAAAAAGTACATTCTATAAATAAGAATTTAAAATACTATATATTTCTTGCAGAGGTAGTTACTGTTGCGCCAGAAAGTGCTGGAGAAAATTTTGTAATATCAGCAAAACAACTAAAAACGGCTTTAGGAAACAAAAAAAGAGATGCAATTGTTATTAGAACCTTGCCAAATTTAAAGGATAAAAAATCCATGCAATATTCCAATACTAATCCGCCATATTTATTAGAAGAAGCGGCTGTTTATTTGCGTGAAAAAGGAATAAAACACTTGTTAATAGATTTGCCATCTGTAGATAAAGAAAGAGATGGTGGAAAATTATTAGCACACAATGCATTTTGGAATACCACAGGTAAATTAAGAATGGATGCTACCATTACAGAGTTTATATATGTGCCAAATTCAGTTGAAGATGGAGAATATTTATTGAATTTAATGATT
>CAYWOM010000041.1:0-8312 GCA_964459905.1 uncultured Polaribacter sp.
CTTTTATTACAAAACATAAAAATGATTTAACAGCTACCATAGAACCCGTTAGAAAAGACATACTAATTGCAACAAGAAAGGTATTACGATACTTAAAGCACGAAGAATTTCCAGAAAAAATTGAATTACAAAATTTTATAAAGGCAACTATAGAAGATGCTGCTAAAAAATATTCTTCTTTCTTATTAAGCGAAAGTGATTTAAGTGCATTAAATGTGCTTCCCAAAAAACCTGCTTTTGCTCAAGAAAAAAATCTTGTAGATGCCAGAATTATAATGAGAGATAATTTTGATGCACTCTTAAAAAAGCATCCTGAAGTAATTATTTTTGGCGAAGATGCCGGTTTTATTGGTGATGTAAATCAAGGTTTAGAAGGGCTGCAAGAAAAATATGGAAACATTAGAGTTTCTGATACTGGCATTAGAGAAGCTACTATTATCGGCCAAGGAATTGGTTTGGCAATGCGTGGCTTAAGACCTATTGCAGAAATTCAGTATTTAGATTATTTATTGTACGCTTTACAAATTATGAGCGATGATTTGGCAACACTTCATTACAGAACTTTTGGCAAACAAAAAGCGCCCTTAATTATTAGAACTCGTGGCCATCGATTAGAAGGAATTTGGCACGCTGGATCGCCAATGGGCGGCATTATAAACAATGTACGCGGAATTCACGTTTTAGTACCAAGAAACATGACCAAAGCCGCAGGTTTTTACAACACCCTTTTAGAAGGAGATGAGCCTGCACTAGTAATTGAATGTTTAAATGGCTACAGATTAAAAGAAGAATTACCAACCAATTTAGGCGAATTTAAAACTGAAATTGGAGCTGTAGAAACCGTTAAAGAAGGAACAGACATTACTATAATTTCTTACGGATCTACTTTACGTATTGTCCAAGAAACCGCAATAGAATTGCAACAAGCCGGAATAAATATAGAAATAATTGATGCACAAAGTTTATTACCTTTCGATTTAAAGCACGATTGTGTAAAAAGTTTAGCAAAAACAAACAAATTATTAGTTATTGATGAAGATGTACCAGGCGGAGCTTCTGCCTATATATTACAAGAAGTTTTAGAAAAACAAGATGGATACACACATTTAGATAGCAAACCTGCTACTTTAACAGCAAAAGCACATAGAACCGCTTATGGCACAGATGGCGATTATTTTTCGAAACCATCTGCTGAAGATATTTTTGAAAAAGTGTATGAAATAATGCATGAAGCAAATCCTGCCAAGTTTAAGAAATTATATTAACCATAGTATTTACAAATATTTAACAAGCCTTAAAATTAAAAAATTAAGGCTTGTTTTATTAATACAAACTCAATAAGCATCTTTAGCTATTTTTTAATATTTTAGTAACTTAATAATTTCATCAAATATAATCATGAAAAAAATGCTTCTATTTTCGTTGGTTTTTATTTTTTCAGTTTCAGCAGCAACCCAAGCTCAAAGAAAAAAAAAGAAAGATAAAAACACAGCACAATCAACAACTAAAATTAAAAAAGATAAAACTCAAAAATATTCAGATTTTGTTACCTCTAAAACAAAAACAGATTTAGGTGTATTTAAAGTACATGAAACAGTAAATAATTTTATGTATGAAATTCCAAAATTATATTTAGGAAAAGAAATGCTTTTAGTAACCAGAATTAAAGACATTCCTGCAGATTTAGGTGGCGGCTATGTAAATGCTGGTTCAAAAATAAACACACAAGTTATTGTTTGGGAAACATTTAAAAATAAAATTCTTTTAAAAGTAAAATCATATAATGCCGTTGCAAATGATTCGCTACCAATTTACAAATCTGTAAAAGCTAACAACTTAGAACCAATTATTTATGCCTTTGATATTAAGGCTCAGAATATAGATTCTACCGCTGTTTTAATAGACGTTACAAAATTCTTTTCTACAGACATAAAAGCAATAACGGGTTTGCCTTCAATTTTTAGAAAAACCTACAAAGTAAAAAAATTAGATGCTTCTAGAAGTTTTATCAATACTATAAAAAGTTATCCAAAAAATATAGAAGTTGTTCAAGATTTTACCTTTGATGCAGATGCACCCCCAAGCAACAGCAGTACAAATACAATTACAATTCGCATCAATCAATCTATGATTTTATTACCAGAAAAGCCAATGATACCAAGAATTTACGACAAAAGAGTTGGTTATTTTTCTATTGGAAACGTAGATTATAGTTCCGAAGCTTTAAAAGCAGATAACAAAAGATATATTAAACGCTGGAAATTAGAACCAAAAGATAAAGCCGCATATAATCGTGGAGAATTAGTTGAACCAAAAAAACCAATTGTATATTATTTAGATCCTGCAACGCCAAACAAATTAAAAAAATTTATAAAACAAGGGGTAGATGATTGGCAAAAGGTTTTTGAAACTGCTGGATTTAAAAATGCAATTATGGCTAAATATGCACCAACAAAAGAAGAAGACCCAGAATTTAGTATGGAAGATGTTCGCTACTCTTCTATTAGATATGTAGCAAGTACTACTAGAAATGCAACCGGACCAAGTGTCTCTGACCCACGTTCTGGAGAAATTTTAGAAAGTGATATTATATGGTATCATAATCATTTACGATCGTACAGAAATCGTTATTTATTAGAAACTGGCGCTGCAAATCCGGCTGCTAGAACCTTAGATACACCTGCAGAAGATATTGGAGAAATGATGCGTATGGTAATTTCGCACGAAGTGGGTCATGCATTAGGTTTGCCTAACAACATGGCTGCCAGTTATGCATATCCTGTAGATTCTTTGCGTTCTGGGAAATTTACCCAGAAATTTGGAATTGCAGCTACAATTATGGATTATGCGCGTTACAATTATATTGCACAACCTGGCGATAAAAACATTCGTTTTGTAAGACAATTAGGTCCTTATGATCATTATGCAATCAATTGGGGATATCGCGCAATACAGAATGCAGCTACATCAGAAGACGAGGTAAAAACTTTAAATAAATGGATTTCTGAGAAAGCAGATAATCCAATATACAGATTTGGCAGTAAACGTTTCGATCCTTCATCACAAACAGAAGGAATTGGAAACGACCAAGTAAAAGCAAGTACCTACGGAATTAAGAACTTAAAAATTGTTGCTAAAAATTTACCAAATTGGACCTCTAATCAAACAAATAATTACGAAGATTTAAGCGAATTATATGGCGAATTATTAAGTGTTTGGAGCAGATATATTGGTCATGTTGCTGGAAACATTGGCGGAGTGTATGAATTTAACAAAAACCCAACACAATATGGAAATGTATATTTTAATGTAGACAAACAAAAGCAAAAAGCCTCTTTAAACTGGTTGTTAAAAAATACTTTTGCTACACAAAACTGGCTGTTAGATAAAAATATTCTTAATAAGATTGAAGAAACTGGTTATACAGAAAGAATGTTACGCTACCAAAACAGGCATTTATATGCGCTTTTAAATACAAATACACTTAAAAGAATGATTAATGCAGAAGTAATTCAGACAGATTTTTACGAAGCCTCTGAAATGATTAGAGATTTAAGAAAAGGAATTTTCTCTGAAACAAGTAGCGTTAAAAATGTTGATCTATACAGAAGAAATTTACAAAAACTATTTATAGAAAGAATGCATGCTTTGTTAAAAGATAAAAATGCTAAAAATACAGATATTTCTTCTATCGTTAGAGGTGAATTGGAATCACTAAAACAGCAATTAAATACAGCTAGCAAAAGAACTATAAACAGAATTACAAAGTATCATTATAAAGATACAATAGAAATGATCAAGGTTATTTTAAACCCTAAATAGTTTAATTTACTTTTTCTAAACAAGTATTTTTAAATGATTTAAAATCTTTATTTTTTATAAAAATTGTGCTATTTATAATTGAATTTTAGTTATTTCTATTTAAAACATCTCTTCCTATTGTGCACTCTAAACAACGTTTAGGTTCACAATAGTTATTTTTAAGCTCTAATAGCGCTTGTGTTTCAAAAGCCGTATTTGTTTTAATTTTTAATTCTGAAAATTTAGAAATAATACTATTTTTTTCTGGTTTAATTTTATTGAGAATTTCTAAAAAGCCGCTTTCCGCTACTTCGCCTCTATTTTTTTGATATAAAAATTTTAAAGGAATAATAGTATTAATAATTAATAAGTCTATAAATGATTTTGTTAGTTTTTTTGGCGATGCTTTAGCTACTTTTTCAAAATTGTAATGTGTTTTCCAAAACGGATGTACAGCAACTAAAAACAACATATAAAAATCATCTAACGTACTTGTTGTTATAATTTTAGAGAATAAATTTTGATGTAAAAAATACAATGAAACCAACTGAGCTATTCGTATTGTTGGAAAATTAGTTGGACGCATTCTAAAAAAAGAAAACTCATTTTTAGAAACTGGATTTAACTTAAACTTATGTTGTAAATAAAGGTAATCTTTCTTTAATTGTTGATGATATTCGTCTTCTAAATCTTCTTCTAAAAACCCTGCTTGTCCAAAAAACAAAGCTGCCAATTGATTTTCATCAAAACAAACTTTTCTAACAACAGAAAAATCGATAGATTTTGCCAATCTAAAAAAAGCATCTCCATTTACTTTCAATCCAAAATTCTTTGCCAATAATTGAAATAAAACTGCTTCAAAATCATTGTTTTCAACAACTAAAAGCTGTTTCATTTCATTAGATTTTCTTTCTAAACGTTCAAAAAACAAACGCTCTTTCCAGTTATTCAAGATAAAATCATCAACAGTATTTATTTCATTCTGGCAAAGAATCCAACGTTGTTCTCTAGAAAATAAATTTTGATAATTTTTTAAAGCATTGTGGTTTACCAAATCTTTTAAGATTAAGGTTGGCAAAGGCAAATTATTTTTCATAAAAATAGTGGCATCATCTTCCCAAACAACGTGTAAAATTACGGCATCATACTTTGCATCAGTTTCATGGTTGTGTAAATACCAATCAGACGATTTTATATGAATTTCTATATTACCAACCCAAATTTGTTGGTTAATTTTTATTTGAGCGTTTAAAAAATCAGGTCCAGCATTTTTATTATGCAATCCAGATTTAAGAACCAATAAATCATCATTAGATGTGGTGTAAATATTGATAATGGAAAATAATTTGTATTTCCATACAAAGTGCAGAAAATCTTCGTTCAAAATTTTTTGTTTTAAATGTACAAAAAAAATTATGCTTGCATCAATTTTTATAATTAGGTTTTTTAAATCAAAGTATAATTTTAGCTTATTTTTGCAATTCAAAATAGAAATAATGAATATTATAGATAATTTAAAATGGCGATATGCCGTAAAAAAGTTCGATTCAACTAAAGAACTTTCAAACGAACAAATAAACGTTTTAAAAGAAGCTTTTAACTTAACAGCTACTTCTTATGGTTTACAACCATTAAAAATGTTAGTCATTAAAAATAAAGAAATTCAAGAAAAATTAGTCCCATATTCTTGGAATCAGCAACAAGTTTTACAAGCTTCACATGTTTTGGTAATTTGTGTAAAAGATAATTTTACTGCAGATGAAGTTGAAAATTACTTTAAATTAGTTAAAAAAGTTAGAAATACTCCAGACGAAGTTATCAATCCTTTTAAAGAATTTTTAGCCGCAGAAATTGCTAAGAAAACACAAGAAGAATTATTAACCTGGAACAAAAACCAAGCATATATTGCTATGGGAAATCTACTAACTGTATGTGCATCTCAAGAGATAGACTCTTGTCCAATGGAAGGTTTTACTGCAGAAAAGTATGATGAAATTTTAAATTTAAAAGCACAAAATTTAAAATCAGTTTTAGTGTTACCTGTTGGTTTTAGAGCAGATGATGATTATATGAAAGATTTAGCAAAAGTTAGAAAAAACACCACAGAAACTGTCATAGAAATCGTTTA
The DNA here is from genome assembly GCA_964459905.1 of uncultured Polaribacter sp. GTDB lineage: Bacteria > Bacteroidota > Bacteroidia > Flavobacteriales > Flavobacteriaceae > Polaribacter. Next base: position 5,930 of record CAYWOM010000041.1, read on the forward strand.
GAAATATATTTAAGAAAACTTCTAAACTACGTTAGAAGTTACAAAATTATGATTAACTGAACGTAGAATAAATTTTTAATACTATTTTCTATCCTTTTTAAACTCCGAAATGAAAACAGTATTTTTGATATCTAATTAAAAAAATAAAAAATGAGTTCAGCAATAAGAAATACAGCACCTAAAATAGTTTGGAATCATTTTGCAGATTTAAACGCCGTTCCTCGTCCGTCAAAAAAAGAAGAACGTGTAATACAGTTTATGGTAGATTTTGCCTCAAATTTAAATCTAGAAAATTTTGTAGATAAAGTAGGCAATGTTATCATAAAAAAACCAGCAACTACTGGAATGGAAAACAGAAAAACAGTAGTTATGCAAGGTCATTTAGACATGGTGCATCAAAAAAATTCAGATACTGTTTTCGATTTCGATACAGAAGGTATAAAAATGTTTGTAGAAGGAGATTGGATAAAGGCAAACGGAACCACTTTGGGCGCAGATAATGGTTTAGGAGTTGCCGCAATTATGGCAGTTTTGTCTTCAAAAGATATAGAGCACCCTAATTTAGAAGCACTTTTTACTATCGATGAAGAAACAGGTATGACAGGTGCTATGGGTTTAGAAGCAGGTGTTTTAAAAGCAGAAATTCTTTTAAATTTAGATACTGAAGAAGATGATGAAATTGGAATAGGTTGCGCTGGCGGCATAGATGTTACTGCTACCAGAAGCTATACTGAAGAAAAAACTCCAGAAAACACAACCGCTTTTTCAATTGCTGTTACAGGTTTAAATGGTGGTCATTCTGGAATGGACATCAGTAAAGGATTAGGAAATGCGAACAAAATAATGAATCGTATTTTGTTTGATGCTTTTACAAATTTTGGTTTGCGAATTGCTGAAATTAATGGTGGAAGCTTGCGCAACGCAATTCCACGAGAAAGCTTTGCCATAATTACTGTAGACACCATTTCTAAAGAAGCTTTTTTATTAGAAACAGCTTTGCTTATTAACACTATTAAAAGTGAGTTTTTAACAATTGAACCCAATTTAACTATACATGTTAAAACCTTTTCTGCACCAGAATCTGTTATGGATTTAGGGGTTCAAGAAGGTTTTATAAAATCGATATATACAGCTTTAAATGGGGTTTATAGAATGAGCCCAGATGTTAAAGATTTGGTAGAAACGTCTAATAATATTGCACGTATAATTGTAAAAGATGGTGCTATTAAAATTGGTTGTTTAACACGTTCATCATCAGAAACAAATAAAACAGACTTGGCTAATTCTTTAAAAGCAGCTTTTGAATTGTCTGGTTTTGATGTAGAATTTTCAGATGAATACCCAGGTTGGCAACCCAATGTAAATTCTGAAATACTAGATGTAGTTTCTAATTTATATGAAGTGTTACATGGAGAAAAAGCAAATGTTGCCGCTTGTCATGCAGGATTAGAATGTGGCATTTTAGGGCAAAACTACCCAGAAATGGACATGATTTCTTTTGGACCAACTATTTTAGGAGCCCATTCTCCAGACGAAAGAGCAAGTATTTCTTCTACTCAAAAATTTTGGGCATTTTTAATTGAAATATTAAAGAATATTCCTAAGAAATAACATAAAAAAATAATCTATAAACCGAAGTTTTTACTTCGGTTTACTCTTTTATAATTTGTTTAAAAGAGTATAAATAAATTTCAAAATACTTATAATCAATCATTTACATATGTATTATTTGTTAACATCTTTCATTTTCTAAAAAGAGAATAAATTGTATTTTTACGTTTAAACAATCATCATATCTTTAATGGGAAAAATAATTGCAATAGCAAATCAAAAAGGAGGGGTTGGCAAGACAACAACAAGCATTAATCTAGCTGCTTCTTTAGGTGTTTTAGAAAAAAAAGTATTGTTAATTGATGCAGATCCACAAGCAAATGCTTCGTCTGGCCTAGGTATTGATGTTGAATCTGTAGAATACGGAACCTATCAAGTTTTAGAGCATTCAATCTCAGCAAAAGAAGCTATTGTAAAAACCAACTCACCAAATGTAGATATTATTCCTGCACACATAGATTTGGTAGCTATAGAAATAGAGCTAGTAGACAAAGAAGATAGAGAATATATGTTAAAAAAATCTTTAGTTGGTATTAAAAATGACTATGACTATATTTTAATAGATTGCGCACCTTCATTAGGTTTACTTACCCTAAATTCTTTAGTAGCAGCAGACTCTGTTATTATCCCTATTCAATGTGAATATTTTGCCCTAGAAGGTTTAGGAAAATTGCTAAATACTATTAAAAGTATACAGAATATTCATAATTCAGAATTAGATATAGAAGGATTGTTGTTAACCATGTTCGATTCTCGTTTACGCCTTTCTAAC
>CAYWOM010000042.1:0-8251 GCA_964459905.1 uncultured Polaribacter sp.
CACTTTCTGCACTTTTACATGCAGATAATGCCTATACAATTGGTAAAAAAATTGTAGAAAAATTAAAAGAATTAATTCCAAGACAACAGTTCGATATTCCTATTCAGGCAGCAATTGGTGCAAAAGTTATTGCACGTGAAACAACAAAAGCTTTACGTAAAGATGTTACCGCAAAATGTTATGGTGGCGATATTTCTAGAAAGCGTAAATTATTAGAAAAGCAGAAAAAAGGGAAGAAAAGAATGCGCCAAGTAGGTAATGTAGAAATTCCGCAAGAAGCATTTATGGCAGTTTTAAAGTTGAATGATTAAATTATTTTAGAATAGAGAAATAAGAAAATAGAATAAAGACACAAACCTTTTTGAGAAATCGAGAAGGTTTTTTATTTGAAGCTATTTCCAGCTTTTCGCTATATCTTTTTTTGAGAAAAACAAAAAAAGGATGCCGCTTTAATCTGGGCTAGGTTTATTTGCACGCTTTTGCCCATTGCTAAAACTCTGCCTATTTTAAAATAGCTCTTACTCTTCAATCTCTTTCTACAGCCAGAATTTGTTATAATCTTTACTTTATTTTTTTATATATTATAATTTCAGAAAAGTGAGAGACAAAAATAGCAGCATTGCTAATCTCTGTTTCCCAAAACTTGTAACCCCCAATATAAAAGCATTGCTAAAGAACCCAAAGCAGCAACTAGATAGGTTCTTGCAGCCCATTTTAACGCATCTGTTGCGCCAGCCAATTCTTCTTGAGAAACCATATTTTTATTTTGTAACCAAGCCAAAGCTCTATTACTTGCATCATATTCTACAGGCAATGTAATAAAGCTAAAGAGTGTAGCAAAACCCATAAAAACTAAACCAGTAATGGCAATATAAAAACCAATTCCTGTTGCACCAGAAGCAGCCCCTAAAATAATTCCACCAATTACTAGCCATTGAGAAAATTTAGAAGTAACACTAACAATTGGTACTAATTGAGAGCGCATGGTTAAATAACTATACGCTTTTGCATGTTGCACTGCATGCCCAACTTCATGCGCAGCAACCGCAGCTGCTGCAGCGTTTGTTTGGTGGTAAACAGACTCACTTAAATTAACCGTTTTATCTTTAGGATTGTAATGATCTGTTAATCTACCGGGTGTAGAAATCACTTTTACATCAAAAATACCATTATCAGCAAGCATTTTTTCTGCAATTTCTGCGCCACTCATTCCATTTCTTAACTGAATTTTAGAGTATGTTTTAAATTTACTTTTTAATTTATTACTAACTAGCCAGCTTACCAAAGATATTGCGCCAATTAAAATATAAAATCCCATCATAATTTATAAGTTTTTAAAATTGTATTTCGTTTTTGTTTGATAAATTTACAACATAAAGTATTCCAATTTATAGTTTGGAGCTAAAAAATGACAAAATGACAAGTAAACCTCACATTTTATTAGTGTATACTGGCGGAACTATTGGTATGATTAAAGACTATAAAACAAATGCTTTAAAAGCGTTCGATTTTAGTTCGATTGCAGATAAAATACCAGAATTACAACAGTTAAATTGTAAAATTAGTAGTGTTTCTTTTGATGAACCTATAGATTCATCAAACATGAATACACAATATTATACAGCTATTGTAGAAATTATTGAAGAAAATTACAACAAATTCGATGGGTTTGTAGTTCTTACAGGATCTGATACTATGTCTTATACCTCTTCTGCAATAAGTTTTATGTTAGAAAATTTGCAAAAGCCTATCATTTTTACAGGTTCGCAATTACCAATTGGAGATTTAAGAACAGATGCAAAAGAAAATTTAATTACTTCTATAGAAATAGCAGCATCCAAAAAAAGTAACAAACCAATAATTACAGAAGTATGTCTGTATTTCGAATACAAATTGTACAGAGCCAATAGAACTACCAAAATTAATGCAGAACAATTTAAAGCATTTACGTCTATGAATTATCCGCCGTTGGCAGAAAGTGGAGTTCATCTTACTTTTAACGAGCATTTGGTGCAACAACCAAAAAATGAAGAAAAAAAATTAATTGTCAGAAAAAACTTAGTAGACCAAATTGTTATTTTAAAATTATTTCCAGGTATTTCTAAAACAGTTATCGAAAGTATTTTAAATATTAAAAATTTAAAAGGAGTAGTATTAGAAACATACGGAGCCGGAAATGCGCCAAATACAATAGTTTTTATTAATTTATTAAAAGATGCAATTAGTAAAGGTATTAAAATAATAAATGTAACACAATGTGCGGGTGGTAGCGTTATACAAGGCCATTATGAAACCAGTGTTGCTTTAAAAGAAATTGGGGTTGTAAACGGTAAAGATATTACCACGGAATCTGCCGTAGCAAAATTGATGTATTTGTTGTCCGAAAATTTATCAAAAAAAGATTTTAACTATTTTTTTGAAAAACCTTTGCGAGGCGAAATTTCTGCTAAATAAGTTTTTATTTGAAAGTAAATATTGACCAAAACAATAGAATTAAGCATTATTACAATAAAAATAGATTAAAAATTTTTTAATAATGAACATTTTTTTGTTACTTGGCAGTCTGTAAAAATAGATAATTAGAAATTGCTGCAAAAAAAAAGAGTAAAAGTCGCAACTATTTTTGTTTATTTAAATTGAAAATTAATATCTTTAACCCATTAACTATTAAAAATTAATTATAACAAAGATGAAAAAAGTAGTAAATGTACTATCTGTAACAGGATTCATGTTTTTTGGAGCTATTCAATCAACTTTCGCTCAAGAAGTAACAAAAGCAGCAACTTCTGACGAGGCAAGAACTTTCCACCAAGAATTAAAACTTCGTTTTATTGAAGGTAGCCCAGGATTTATGGGAATTGTATTAGTAGCCTTAATTTTAGGTTTAGCAATTGCAATTGAAAGAATTATTTATTTAAACATGGCAACTACCAACACTAAGAAATTAGTAGCAAGTGTAGATGATGCTTTAAGTTCTGGTGGTGTAGAAGCTGCAAAAGAAGTTTGTAGAAACTCTAAAGGACCTGTAGCATCTATTTTTTACCAAGGTTTAGATAGAGTAGATGAAGGTGTAGAAGCAGCAGAAAAAGCAGTAGTTTCTTATGGAGGAGTTCAAATGGGACTTTTAGAAAAGAACGTTTCTTGGTTGTCTTTATTTATTGCATTAGCACCAATGCTTGGTTTCATGGGAACTGTAATTGGTATGATTGATGCTTTTGATAGAATTGCAGTAGCAAATGATATCTCTCCAGCAGTTGTTGCAGGTGGTATTAAAGTAGCCTTATTAACAACAGTATTTGGTTTAATTGTAGCAATTATATTACAAATTTTTTATAATTATATCGTTTCTAAAATTGATAGTATCGTTAACAACATGGAAGACTCTTCTATTCAATTAATCGATTTATTAGTTAAATATAAAAAATAATAACAATTATGAAAAGTAATAAAATATTAAATATTTTAATTGCGGTAATTGCTGTTATTGGAGGTATTCTGTTTATTAGAATCTTTATGGAAGATGCAGATCTTTTACAAACAGACGGAGATCTTCAAAACAAGGTAATTAGTCCAATTATTTATTTTTCTACTTTCTTATTTTATGCAGCAGTAGGTATTGCAGTAATACTTTCTTTGTGGAGTTTAATAAGAAATCCAGAAAATTTAAAAAAGACCTTACTAGGGCTTGCAGTTTTAGCTGTAGTTTTAGTAGTAGCATACTTCTTAGCAGATAGTAACGCAGTTTTAGATACTGCCGGAAAAATATTGCCAAATGGAGGAGAAGCAGGTTCATCTGTAAATAAATGGGTTGGTGCTGGTATTTATTACAGTCTTATCTTATTTGCAGTTGCAGGTGCATTTTTTGTGTACGATTTACTAAAAGGATTAATTAAATCATAAAATTATGGCAAGAAGAGAGAATCCAGAAATTAATGCAGGTTCTATGGCAGATATTGCCTTCTTGTTATTAATCTTTTTTTTAGTAACAACTACCATGAATGTAGATTCGGGTGTTTCTAAAAAGTTATCAGAAAAACCGCCAGCAGATTATGTGCCGCCAATTATAAAAGAAAAAAACATTTTTGAAGTAAATATTAATAGAAATAATGAACTTCTTGTAGAAGGAGACAGAATGGAAATTAAAGATCTTAAAGATGCTGCAATTGCTTTTATAGACAATGGTGGAGGCGAAGGTAAAGTAGAGAATGGTGTAAAAACAGGACCTTGTAATTATTGTAAAGGTGAGAAAAGCGTAAGTTCTTCAGATCATCCTAACAAAGCAATTATATCTGTTCAAAGTGATAGAGGTACAGAATATGGAACCTATTTAACTGTTCAAAATGAGCTATTAAGAGCTTATTCTGAATTAAGAAACAGGTTAAGTTTACAAAAGTACAACAAACCCTTTGCAGAACTTGAAGAAGCTTATAAAGATGACAAGGAGAACGAAGCATTAAAGAAAAAAGTTGAAGATATCAAAACAAGTTATCCTCAAATTATTTCTGATGCAGAACCAACAAATTAATTTTTAAAGTATAACAATATGTCTAAATTTAGAAAAAAGAAAAAAGGAATGCCAGCAGTTAATACTGCAGCTTTGCCAGACATCGTTTTTATGTTGTTATTTTTCTTTATGGTAACTACTACCATGAGAGAAACTGATTTAAAAATTGATGCGCCAAGATTACCTTCTGCTTCAGAAGTTAAAAAATTGGAGCACAAAAGCTTGGTAAGTACCATTTACGTTGGTAAAGCAAAAGATGCTAAATACGGAACAAGTTATAACAGAATTCAGTTAAATGATAAAATTGGTACAGCAGAAGATGTTCCTGCATTTATTATTAATGCAAGATCTAAAGTATCTGAAGCTGAGGTGCCTTTTATGACAACTTCTATCAAGGCAGATAAAGAATCTAGTGTAGGTACTATTACAGACATAAGATTAAAATTAAGAGATGTAAATGCACTTAAAATTAGTTATTCTGCTTCAAAAGGAAGTGGCGTTAATTAATTGTTCATTCTATATAAAAAAGGATAACTTATATGTTATCCTTTTTTTTTGCCTTTTTTTAAATTAAATTCTTCTAGAATATGAAATAGTGTATCTTTATAATAATGTTTATTATACAATGAGTAAAGTTTTACAAACATTTTTTTTAATGCTAATTAGTGCAAATATATTTTCTCAAAAAGACTCTTTGAGCTTAGGGGATAGATATTCAGACGACCAAATTTATGCTGCTATTTCTTTTGGGCAATTTTTTGAACAGCCTTCTGTAATTACAAAAAGTAGTTTTTCTTACGCAATTTCTGTAGGTTTTATAAAAGATATTACACTTAATAAACAAGGAACCATTTCTGTTGGAGCTGGTATTGGTTATGGTTTCGATTCTTTTAACCATCAATTAAAAGTAGAAGAACTAAATAATAGCACTTTATTTAGTAATGCTGTAACCACAAGTGCAAACATCTTTAAATCTCAGAATTTAGAATTTCCTTTAGAACTCCGTTGGAGAACATCTACGGCAAATAGATATAGTTTTTGGAGAGTTTATACAGGAATTAAATTTATGTACAACCTTTCTAATTCATTCCAATTTGAAGATAGTACTGCTACCACATTTAAATATTCGAATGTTTCTGCCTATAATAAATTACAATACGGATTAACACTTTCGGCTGGTTATGATGAGTTTAATATTCATGTGTTTTATGGTTTGAGTCCCGTTTTTAAAGATGCAACCATAAGTGGAGAAACAATAAACACCAAAATTTTAAAATTCGGATTGATTTTTTATATTCTATAAAAGATAAAAAACAATAAAAGGAGCTAATATTCCGAATAAAAAACCAAGATAAACTTCTTTTGGCGTGTGTGCTTTTAAGTATAACCTTGCACTAGCCAATACACCAGATAGCAATAAAGTTACAATAATAACAATTAAAAAAGATTGCGAATAAAGTATTCCTAAAACCATAAAAAAACCAGTACTTATTCCTAAAGAAAGCAAATGAATACTTGCTTTTAACTTAAATGCAAAAAATATATATATAAAAATTAACCCAAGAGAAGTTGCATAAAATAACAGTCCTAAATCTCTTAAATTAGGAATGTTCTGTAAAGTGTTTCCTAACAAATAAAATAAAACAATCATCATTATAACAGGAATTTTCCGTTCAGAAATAGCTACTACATTAAAAGATTTTATTAATTTAATTCTTTTAAAAAAGACAAGTATAAATAACGGAATTAAATAAGTGGTGGCAAAAATTAATCCTAAAACTGCTAGTTTTTGATTGCTTCCAAAACGATTTGGTATTAATAAAAAATACAACATTGCACCAATAGTAGGAATTACTATTGGATGCAATATTACAGATATGAATTTGTAAAATTTCACTAAATTTCTTTACGTAAACGAGCTACTGGTAAATCTAATTGCTCTCTATATTTTGCAATTGTTCTTCTAGCAATTGGATAGCCTTTTTCTTTTAAAATAGCCGCTAATTTTTCGTCGGTAAGAGGTTTTTTCTTGTTTTCTTCAATAATAACAGTTTCTAAAATTTTCTTTATTTCTTTGGTAGATACATCTTCACCCTGATCGTTTTTCATAGATTCAGAGAAGAATTCTTTAATTAATTTAGTGCCATAAGGCGTAGATACAAATTTACTGTTGGCAACTCTAGATACTGTAGAAATATCCATATTAATTTTATCTGCTATATCTTTTAAAATCATGGGTTTTAATCTACGTTCATCGCCCGTTAAAAAATAATCATATTGGTAATGCATTATAGTATTCATGGTAACCAATAAAGTTTGCTGACGCTGTCTTATTGCATCTATAAACCATTTAGCGGCATCTAATTTTTGTTTGATAAAAAATACTGCGTCCTTTTGGGATTTACTTTTTACAGTAGCTTCTTGATAGCCTTTTAACATGTTGTTATACTCTCTAGAAACATGTAATTCTGGTGCGTTTCTAGAGTTTAGAACTAAGTCTAATTCTCCATCTATAATTTTTATTGAAAAATCTGGAACAATCTGTTCTGCAATTTTATTGTTGCCTGCGTAAGAACTACCGGGTTTAGGATTTAGTTTAGAAATTTCTGTGTTTACCTCTTTTAATTCATCTTCAGAAATAGAAAATTTCTCTTGTAATTTCTTATAATGTTTTTTTACAAAATGATCAAAAGCTTGTTCTAAAATAGCTATTGCTAAACTTCTAATTTTGTTGGTTTCTTTTGTTTTTAATTGAATTATTAAACACTCTTTTAAATCTCGTGCACCAACACCAATAGGGTCTAAATTATGAACAACTTTTATTAAAACACTAATTACTTTTTCTTCTGTTGTAAATACATTTGCCGTAAAAGCAAGATCGTCTACCAAATCTATAATTTCTCTTCTTATATAACCACTATCATCTATGCTACCTACTAAAAATTCTGCAATAGCACGCTCTTCATCACTAAGTGTAAATGTGTTTAGTTGGTTTTTTAAAGATTGATGAAACGTAATTCCGGCTGCGTATGGCACATTTTTTTCTTCATCATCTGCAGAATAGTTATTTGCCTGAGTTTTATAATTAGGCACTTCATCATCACTTAAATAGTCATCAATATTAATGTCTTCTGTTTCATTTTTCTCATTAATATCATCATCAAACTCATTTGATAAATCATCATCAATAGCATTGCTTTCATCTTTGCCAGTATCTAAAGCAGGGTTTTCTTCAATTTCTTGTTTTAGACGCTCTTCAAAAGCTTGTGTTGGTAATTGAATTAACTTCATCAACTGAATTTGTTGTGGAGATAATTTTTGTAATAGTTTATAATGTAAACTTTGTTTTAACATATACACAAATATATGAAATAGGTTAAAATAAAAACGTCATTCTGTTAGGAATGACGTTTGATATTATAAGTTTTATGATTTCTTTAAAATTCTGCATTTTGTGGTGTTCTTGGAAACGGAATTACATCTCTTATATTACCCATTCCGGTGGTAAATTGTACCAAACGTTCAAAACCTAAACCAAATCCAGAATGAACAGCAGTGCCAAATTTACGTAAATCTAAATACCACCAAAGTTCTTTTTCATCAATATTCATGGCTTTCATTTTTTCAACTAAAACATCATAACGTTCTTCACGTTGTGCGCCACCAACCATTTCGCCAATTCCTGGAAAGAGAACATCCATAGCTCTTACTGTTTTTCCATCATCATTTAAACGCATATAAAAGGCT
>CAYWOM010000043.1:0-8198 GCA_964459905.1 uncultured Polaribacter sp.
AAAATACATAGTCATTTTTTTGGGAAAAAAATTATAATTGTGATTTTTCAGTACTGAGAACAATTTCTCAGCAAAATGTTTTGGTGGGTGCATTGCTAATGACTTAAAGAATTTTTGAATTTAAAAAAATGCTAAAAATTCTAAGTTATTTTTTGATAAATAGTCTTCATATTCTTTTTTACCCTCTTTATTTGTTTTTGCTCTTTCTTTAAGTTTTAAAGCCCGTGCTAATAATTTATCATATTGTTTTAGTAATTCTTTGTCCAAAAATTTCACCGATTTATCAATCATTTTTTGTGTTGATTTATCAAAATTAGAAACCCCTAATTTTTTTAAATGACCAAAGCCAACTGCAATATGCTGCGTAATAAAATTGCTTTCATATCGTCCGCCTTTAAACCAAGAAAATCCGCCAGAATTCATTTGCATACTTTGTAATTTATTGATGGCTTTTTCTTGTTCATTTTTCATTTTATTCAAGTCGAATAATAATGCAATTCGTTTTTTTTGCTCGGTTTCAGATTGTGCATCTCGCAACCAAGGTGTTTCTTGAATAATTAATGATTTTAACTCCTGGTTCTTTTCTAAATTAGATACTAAAGCATCCGAAGATTTCCAAGCATTAAAAACTTCTTGAATTCTAGGATTGGCATTTGCCACAAAACTTGCCAAGGTATTTGCGTAATATTTAGAGAAGGTTTGCTCTGCACATTCATACGGGTATTCCATTAAATACGGCAAAGATTGTATGGCATACCAAACCGGATTTGATGTTATCTCTAGCGTTAGTTTATGATTTTTTAAAGTAGAAGATGTATTGTTTTTTAACTTATCTAGCGTAAATATTTTGGTTTCATTAGATTTAACCCACATTGGCAATGTTTCTGTAACCAACATCCTGTTAGATAAAACGGGTAGCACATTTTGTTCTCCATCAGAAAAATTGCCAGCTTTTGCTACAATTTTATATTGAACAGCTTGCACAGTTTCCGGAATTGATAATTTCCAAGAAACATTGGTGTTACCGTCTTTGTTAACAACAAAACTTTTGTTAGAATTTACATTCTTTAATTCGTTGTTTATTTCTTGTCCAGTAATTGCATCTGTTAAAATTAGTTTTGCAACACCATTTAATTTGTTGTTTGTTAAATTGGTGATTTTTGCGGATAAAGTAATCGTGTCTTTTTCTCTTAAAAAACGCGGCGCATTTGGTACCACCATTAATTCTTTTTGAGTAACTGTTTGCAATGTTTTTGTTGCCGATTTTAATGTTTTAGAATGTGCTAATAATTGCAATTTCCATCTTGTAAGAGCTTCTGGCATTGTAAACGAAAAGACTACTTGTCCGTTTTTATCTGTTTTTAATTGTGGAAAAAAGAAAGCGGTTTCTTTAAAGTTTTTACGTGCTTGAATTCCTTCTAATGAGATTTTTTCTTCTTCTTTTATAGTTTCATCTTTTTTTTCTTTTATTGCGTAACCAGAAACAACAATTTCATCTAAAGAATTGCTTTCAAAATCCATAGCCATTTCCTTAACTTCCGTTTCGTCACTAACTACTTCTATTCTTTCAGTAGATGGCGCTCTCATTTTAGATATTGCGCCTCTTAAATAAAGTTGTCTATTGTTTCCAAAACTAAAACTAAACCAATTATAAGTATCATAAGAAATAGTTGGAAAACCAGAATAATTTCTATGGTTATTTTTAATTTTGAAATAAGTGTTTTTAAAACTATGATTTGCGTTACTTCTTGTATAAGAATAATATGTTTGCTTTGGAGAAATAGGATTAAAACGCCAATTATGTCCTTTAAACTCGTCTAAAGAAGCATCGTACATAGAGGCTAAAACTTCTGCTGCAACGGCATCATTTTTATCATTTTTTATAGTAAAACTCCAAGTTTCATCTTGTCCTGGTTGTAATTTGTCTCTAAAAATATTGGTTTCAATTTCTATGTTTTTTAGAATTTCCGGGACGTTAATTAATAAACTTCCACTTTCAAAATAATTATAATTCACAAAATGATATTTTACTGCAAAACCACCTACATCATCTTTTTCTATAGGAATTTTTATAGTTTTTGTCTCATTGTTTAATTTTACCAAACGCGTTTCTACAATTGTATGGTTTTTTTCAATTTGCACAACAACAGTCATATCTTTAGAAGCAGAGCCAATATTTAATTCTACAACATCATCAATTTTATAAGTCGTTTTATTTGTGTTGATAATAAATAATTTATTGTCTGCAATTGTTGTTTCTCTGGTTTTAAAAACAGTAAATTTTTGCTCGTCTTTTACTGCCTGACCAAATTTATCTTTGCTTTCTAAAACAATCAAATATTTTCCTGAAAGCCAGTTTTTTGTATTTTTTAAACTGATTTTTTTAGCAATTTCCGTATCAAACTTTGTATTGAAATCAACTGTTCCTTTTTTCCAGTTTTGTGCATCAGCTTCATCACTTGTATAAGGATCATTTGGGAAGAGTTTTCTAAACTCATTTTCAGAAATATCTTGATAATCTGGCGCATTCCAAGGTCTTTTTCTTAAAGGATTTTTTGGTGCTATTAATTTGTAGATTTTAACGTTTCCTTTTGCAGGAACAAACTCTCCGTTTAAATTTTTTGTATCAATCTGTAAGGAATTTTTTGTTGAATTTTTATCAATTTTTGCATTGATAGAAATAGTAGCCAACAAACTATGATAACCAACCTTTACAACGCTTGTTGCGCTTCTTGTTTCTCCGTTTATATCAGTAACATCGGCAGTAATTTCATAATTAAAAACGGGCAAGCTTTCTTTAGAAACACTTTCATCTGGCATAGCTTTAAAGGTAATTTTAAATTCTCCTTTTTCATTGGTAACACTTTCTCCGTGAGTAATTTCTTGAGATTCAGAACCAGAATTTGATTGTCTCCAATAATACCAACTTGGGTATTGTACTTTTCTGTGAACACGATATACTACTTTTGCATCTGTAATATTTGCCCCAGAAAATGCTTTTGCAAAACCGTTTATAGTAATTGAATCGTTAATTTTAAAGCTTTCTGTTATCGGTTTAAATTCGGTTTTAAATTTTGGTCTTTTGTATTCTTCAACAGAGATAATCAGTTCATCATCGTTGATTTCAAAATTAGCATTATCATAATATTCACTATCATATTCAAAACTTTCATCAAATCCGATTGTGAAATTACCTGTTAAACCATTATTTGGGAGTATAAATTCGCCAGCAACAGAGCCAAATTCATTTAATTTTAAATCGAGTGTTTTTACAACCTGATCATTTACATCAAACAACGTAATTTCTACAAATTCATTCGTAAAAACTTCTGATGTTAATCCTTGTTTTTTAAGAACAATTGCTTTAAAATATACAGTTTGTCCTGGTCTGTAAATACTTCTGTCTGTAAAAATAAAAGGTTTTATAACTGTTTTAGAATTATTTTTATTGTAATTATTTTGGTTGTTTTCTCTTAAATACATGTTTCCAAAAGTGGCAACATCTTCTTTTGTTTTTACAGTTATTACCACATTTTGATAATAGCTGTTCGTTTTAAAAGATGCAAATCCGTTTTTGTCAGTAAGCAGTTTTTTGTTGATAACAGCACTACGTCTTGTTTTTTCATTTTTAAGATAAATTTCAGCATTCTTTATTGGCGAACCTGTGTTTCTATCTACAATTTGATACTTGTGTTTGTTCTCAAAATTACTTTCAATTAGCGTTAAATTAGTAGCCTGAATCGTTGTAGTTCCGTAGATTTTATCTTCTTTTAAACCATCACTTTCAGAAGCTAGAATTAAATACATTCCGTTCTTAAATTTCGGAACAATTGTTTCTGTTGAATGCTGTAAATAATCATGCTCATCGCGTACGTTATTTTGCCAATTCGTTACTTTTTCATAAGAATTAATAAGTTTAATTCTATCCTTAAATTGATAGGTTCTATTAAGTGTAAATTGTTGTTCTCTAGATATTTTATATGCAGTAAAAAAGAGCTTGTTAATATTTTTATAGCTAATTAACAAACGACTGTTTGTATTTGTTGCAATGTATTCTTCCGCAGTAATTGTTAGTGTTTTTTGTTCTATTTGAGATTTTAAAACAGCACATTTTTTTGCCCCTAGACTTTTAGGGAATTTCTTTATAATTTCATCACAAATAGAAATAGCTAGTTTGTTTTCTGATGCACTTCTGTGATTTTTTGCAATCTCAAAAGCATACAAACCGCCAACTTCTTTGTTTTTATAATTCGCATACGACTTTGTTAATGTTGCGGATAAAATACCGTCTTTATCTTCAAAGATTCCGTGTTTATTTACAAAATCGATCCTTTCTAAATCGGCAGTTACCAAAGCATCTAAATTGTTCTTTTTTTGATGAAATTGAATTAGTTTTTCATAAATTTTTAAGGCATTAAACTGAAGCGAAAAAGTATCTTCTGTTGCTAATTGGAGTTTAGCATAAGTTTTTGAATCGCTTAAAAAAGCAGGCGTATCAATTATAAATTTATTGTTAGGTTTTATAATAGAAGTTTCAGGCGTTTTGTAAAAATCTAACGCATTATTTGCTAAAAAATCATACAAAGTTGGTCTGTATGTTTTTGATCCTTTCTCTATTTGTAGAATAGGCGCAAAACTATGAATGTCAGTTTTTTGAAGTTTTGTTTCATTTTCTAAAGAAGCTTCAAAATGACAATGAATTTCTTTAAAAAGCGTGTTTAAATCCCATGTTCTAAAGTCTTGAACCTGTTCTGAGTTTGACGAAGAATCAACTTTATTTTCAGTTTTTGTTCTGTTGTAAAATTTATACCTGTTTTGGGTAAAATATTGCCAATATAAGTTTGCTAATACGTTTTCTAAAATATTCTTTGTTGGAAAACTACTTTTATAAATGTGTTTTTTAAACTCGTTAATTACTTTTAATTGTGCATCTTCTTCTAAAGTTAAAGAAAATTTACTTTTATAAAAAAGAGCTTTTATAACTTGTGGCGAATTGCTTTCTTTTTCTGCCTTTGTATAAATTTTTTCTACAATTTTTAATGCCGATTTTGGTAAGTTGTCAACCTCAAATTTTTCTACTTCTAACCAAAGATTTTCAAAATTATTTTGAGCGTTTGTTAAAGTAGAAAATAAGAGTATCATTAATATGGTTGTAATTTTTTTCATAATTCAAAGATTTAAAATTGAAACCTAGAGATTTTTCTCTAGGTTTCAATTGAAATTGTTATTCCCGAAAATCAGGAACCTATACACTCAAAGTACCTGTAAATTGTATTGTAAAACTATCTAAAATTAGTAAACACCTCTTTTTGGCTTGTAAAACTGCTTTTCTATTGAGTTTCGTTCTAAATATAATAAATAGTATTAGAACCTTTTGTATTTTTACTGTTTAAATTTTTATTGATGAAAATTCATTTTATTGCCATTGGCGGAAGCGCAATGCACAACTTAGCAATTGCTTTACACCAAAAAGGATACCAAGTTTCTGGAAGTGACGATACAATTCATGATCCGTCTAAATCTCGATTAGAAAAACATGGTTTATTACCAAAAGAATTTGGCTGGTTTCCAGAGAAAATAGCAGCAGAATTAGAGGTGATTATTTTAGGAATGCATGCCAAAAAAGACAATCCAGAATTGTTAAAAGCACAAGAATTAGGATTAAAAATATATTCGTATCCAGAATTTTTATACGAACAATCTAAAAACAAAACTAGAGTTGTAATTGGTGGTTCTCACGGAAAAACAACCATTACTTCTATGATTTTACATGTGTTAAATTACCATGATAAAAAAGTAGATTATATGGTTGGCGCGCAATTAGACGGTTTTGAAACGATGGTGCATTTAACCGAAGAAAACGATTTTATTGTTTTAGAAGGAGATGAATATTTGAGTTCGCCAATAGATATGCGCCCGAAATTCCATTTGTATAAGCCTAATATTGCGTTGTTAAGCGGCATTGCTTGGGACCATATAAATGTGTTTCCTACGTTTGAAAATTATACAGATCAGTTTCGAATATTTACAGATTCTATGGTAAATGGTGGAAGTATGGTGTATAATATTGAAGATAAAATTGTAAAAGATGTTGTAGAAACTTCTGTAAATCATATAAAAAAATACGCCTACCAAACGCCAAGTCATTTTATAGAAAACGGAATTACTTATTTAGATACTTCTGAAGGAAATTTACCATTAGAAATTTTTGGAAAACATAATTTACAGAATTTAGCAGGAGCAAAATGGATTTGCCAACATCTAGGAGTTGATGAAGACGATTTTTATGAAGCTATTGTTAGTTTTAAAGGAGCAAGTAAGCGTTTAGAAAAGATTGCAGAAAGTAGCACTACAGTAATTTTTAAAGATTTTGCACATAGCCCAAGTAAAGTAGAGGCAACCACAAAAGCTGTAAAAAATCAGTACAAAGACCGTACTGTTTTGGCTTGTTTAGAGCTACATACATATTCTAGTTTAAATGCCCAGTTTTTAGCAGAGTATAAAGGTGCGTTAGCATTTGCAGATAAAGCGGTTGTTTTTTACTCGCCACATGCAGTAAAAATTAAGCAATTAGATGTTGTTTCTAAAGAGCAAATTGCTAAGGCTTTTGCTAGAGAAGACCTGCTAATCTACACAAATCCGCAAGAATTTAAAGAGTTTTTGTTTAAAGAAAATTTAGAAAATACAGCACTTTTATTAATGAGTTCTGGTAATTATGGTGGTTTAGATTTTGAAGAAGTTAAAGGTTTAATTTAGTTTTAATTTGCCTAATTATGTAATTTCTATATTCCTTTTTTACAATAAAACTAATAAGATTATCATATTTCTGTATAAGATTAGTTGCCAGCCTTATAAAGAAAGATTCTTTTTTAAAATAGGCATTTAAATGCTTATCTGAGGTTTTATTATTCTTTGTAAATTTAAGAGACAAAGGCTTGTTCATAATTAATGACGAAACGGCAATATATTCATTACATATTTTAAAAAAAGGTTGTTTCTCTTTAATAAACGTTGTTAATTCAGTTTTTTGAGAAAGAAGAAAAACATCATAACAATTTTTTAAATGATACCTTTTTAAATGAAACCCAAAATCATTAATTTGCGCACTAAGTATTGAAATAAATACATTGTTTTGAGTATTTAAAAAAGTGTAATTTTCTTTTTTAGTAACAGATTTGTTATTAAAATACGTTAGATTTTCATCAAAATTATCTCTTAGTATTTTTTTATGAATTTCTACAGCAGCAATTTTATTAGGATGTATAATTCTTGGTAAATGCCTATGATTAATAGTTAAATAATCTTTATCATGCAGCCCTTTATAACCATTTTCTTTTAAGATTAAATCGGTCTTTTCTATATCTTTTAAAACCAAAAAATCAATATCGCCTACCATTCTTTCTGCAATATCTTCATATAAGCCTTCCAGTAAATAACTAGCTCCTTTTAAGAAAATAGGTGTAATATTATTAGCTATTAAAAGTGTATTAATTTCTTTGGCTTGGTCTATAATTTGTTGATTACGATCTCTATTTAGGTCCGTTATATATTTCATATAATCTACTAATTCTGAAGGTAGATGCTGTAAAAACATAGCTCTTTTTAGGTTGCAATATAGTGCTGGAAAAACATAATGTGCTGTACTTACTTTAACAACAGCATCCCAATCTATTGTAGTTGTTTTTAGTAGAAATTCAATTTCTTTTTTATTTTTCTCTTCTAAAGTAATTGTTAAACATTTTCCAACAAAAAACACTGTTTCTTTATAATTCATCATTAAAAATTTTAGAAACTGTTTGTATCATTTCTTCATTGTTAGAATAGGTTAACTGATAACAATTTAAGGTTTCAAACCAATCTAAAAATATTTGGGCATTTTTTATTTCTGGTGATAACCAAGAATCTGGCACCAATTGTTGAAAAGCATCAATTTTAGAAATTTTATTAAAAGTAAGTTTCGAATCTTTTTTATATTTAACAAAAACAAGGTCATTGCATGGTAAATGAGCAAAGAAATCTGTGTTGTTTGGTTTTAAATATCGAACAATTTTATTTAATCTTTTAAAATTATATTCTGCGGAATCTTTTAATTCAGGATAGATTGGAAGCAAGGTTTCTAAACTGTTTTTTTTGATTGATATTGAGGCAGGAAAACTATAGACTTCTTGTTTTTTTGCATCTATAGGAACAAAATCGTC
>CAYWOM010000044.1:0-8150 GCA_964459905.1 uncultured Polaribacter sp.
AATTGTTGCTACTGGTTTTGCAGCAGATCAACAAAGCACAATTACCAATACAGAAGTTAAAAAAATTGTACATACTTTAGAAGACGAACAAAAAGCAACCTACAATTTTGATGCGACAACAATTTCTAAATCACCAACTTTAGATTTGCCAATTTCTAATAAAGAAGCACAAAAAATTGTACATGTTTTAGAAGATGATACATTAGCCAAATCATCAAAAATAGACATGGTTCATACACCTGAAATTATTGAAAAAAGACCCATTTCTTTTGATGAAATTCAGTTAGAAGCAACTACTGATGATGATTTTATTATTACAGATGTTACCCCTGTTGTTCAGGAAATCATAGAAGAAGAGCCAATACAATTACAAGCAGATTTATTGTTCGATTTGCCTTTAAATTCTCCTACTGAAGAAAAATTATCACAAGAAATAAAATTTAATCTAAATGAAGAAAAGACTTTAAATACAAATGAAATCGAAGTTTTTGGAGTACAAGAAGTAAAGGTTGAAGCAGAAAAAAGATATATTTTAGAAGATTTTGATGCAAAACCAACAATTGGAAAAAGTTCTCATATTGCACAAAACAAAGAGATTATTAAAGAAGAAGAAATAAAATTTGAGCTTAAATCGGCAACGCCACAATTAGATGTTAATCCTTTAGAAACTTCAACCGAGGTAGTTTCACCATTAGATTTAACTATTAGTGAATTGCAAAAAAGAGCAGAAGATAGACGTAAAAAAATGAAAGGTTTTAACTATAAATTTAATGATCAATTAAATATAAATATAGATGAAATTGAACGTCAGCCAGCTTATAAGAGGCAAGGTGTAGATTTACACGTAAATGCAGCTATAAGCAACTCTAAAACAGCAATTAAAAAAGAGGATGACCAAATAGATTTTAAGTCTAATAATTCTTTTTTACATGATAATGTAGATTAGATTCTAAAAATCAACAAATTTTATAAAAAATCACATTCTAAAAAATGTGATTTTTTTTGCTATCAACTCATCCATTAAACCTTACCATTTATCGATACTTCTAAGGCAACAAGCTAAAACACTTATATTTTAGTTCTTATTGATAGTACTTTTACCGAAAATATAAAAAGTATGATGCCAAATTTACATTTATCAAAAACTTTAATGTTGTTCTTTTTTTGCACAATATTTACTTTGTCAATAAGAGCACAAGAACCCTTTAATTGTGATTACAATGCCTACCTATTTCAAAAAAATGATATTTATGCTTTAGACTTAGCTTCTGGAAGTTCTTATTTAGTAGCAGAAAATATTACAGATGGTAGTGTTAACGCAGTAGGATACAATCCTGCAGACGGTTATATCTGGGGTTCATTAAATTCTCCTCAAAAAACAATTATAAGAATAGGCAAAAACTTTAATGTTGAAAGTTTTTACATAGATGAATTACCTACTTCTAGTAGATATGTTGGAGATGTTAGTTCTGATGGAGTTTATTATTTAAAAGGCGGTGGTACAGCTTATCATAAAATAGATTTAAATCCAACATCATCTACCTACACTCAATTTATAAGTAATGAAACATTGTCAAAAAACATTAGCATTCATGATTGGGCATTTAATGCAGTAGATGGTAACTTGTACAGTGTAGAAAAAAGTTCTAATCATTTATATAGAATTAATTCAGAAACTAGTGAGGTGATAGATTTGGGTGAAGTACCTATTTTATCTGGTTTAAATTATACCTACGGAGCTGTTTATTTTGATGCTTCTGGACGTTTTTATGTTTCTGCAAATCAAACGGGTACTGTATATGTTATTCAGAACGTACAGTCTTTAGAAGTTGGCAGCGAGTTAGATTCTAATCTTTTTGCTTACGGGCCATCGAGTAGTTCTAATGATGGTGCAAGATGCCCTACAGCACCGGTACCTCAAGAAGATTGTGCAAATGGTTTAGATGATGATGGTGATGGATTAGTAGATTGTGATGATCCTGCATGTTCTGGAGTTGCGGCTTGTCCGGTAATTACACCAGTGACCACAGCTAATGATGGTGGATTAGAAAGTAATGACCGCCTGTCTCAACAAATTAATCAAAGAAATTATTTAAGAAAAAAAGCAAATTATAAGTTTAATAAAACTGATGCTAAAAGAATTATTAAATCTAATAATTATAGGAGTCAAAGCGCAAGAAGTACAAGTTTAGAGTTATTAGATTTAATCCCTATGGATGTGCTTTCTAATACTGAAGCGATAGAATCTTCTCCCACAGATTTAATTACCATTACAAATGCAACAGAACTATTTTCTGTAGATTATATTAGAAATAATGAAACTATTGCCGCTATTCTTGCAACAAAAACAGAAAATGGTGTTTATGAACACACCAAATTTATTTGTGATAGACTTTTAGGTGCAGCCCTTTTATCTGTTTCTACAATAGAAATTAGAGAACAAACATTTATAAAATCTATTATTAAAAATGTGGATGGTAGTAAAGAGTTTGTGTTAAGTTTTTCTGGTAAATTAAAAAATAATGATGAAAATTTTGCTATAGAAAGTCATTGGAATATTGATAAATATGAAGCGGATGCTACTTTTTATAATTTTCAAATATGGACAAATAAAATTGATGATTTAATTACTTTGGGAACGGAAACTTTAGAATTGTTTAATATTCAAAAACCAATAGTATCTTACAATAACTCTACACCACCACCTGTTTTTGTAAAAACAGGAAGGTATAAAAATGGCGCTTTAGAATTAGAATTGGTAAACGTAAATGGTAGTAAAAATATAGTAATAGATGCTGGTTTTAAAAGAACAGAAACTTCAATTACGGAATATTTTAATAACAGTATTGCTTTGGCGGAAGGTTATATAACTCCGTTGTTAATAGAAACTGGAAATATTTTTGACATTGGTTTTAGAGTAGAAAATGATACCAATGAAACACCAGATGATTTATTTATGTCTGATGGTGTTTGGGGAAAAGATGATTCTGCAACCGAAACAACAATACAAGAATTTGAAATTGCACAAAATGATAATGTATATGCAGGAAATGGTTATCGCGTAGAAAGAAATATTTCTTTAAAAGCTACTACAAGCCAATATGTGGCTGCTTATAGGGCATTTACACCAAGGTTTAAAGCCGTAGATTTATCTGAGTTTGATGTGTTAGAATTAGATGCAAACGGAATTGGAGATTTAGAAATAACGATTGTTAAAAAAGGAATTGAAGCTTGGGAACATCAATTTAAAACAACTATTAAATTAAATGAAACAAAGAGCCATTATGTAATTCCTTTGGCACATTTTGTTTCAGCAACAGAAAGCGATATTAATTTAACAGATGCAGTAACTATTGTTTTTACAATGTCTTCGGATGGTGTTGCAGTGGTTCAAAAAGAACTGCATTTAAGTGATATAGCATTTACAAAACAGGTATTAGGTTTAGATACAGTAATTATTGCAGAAAATGAAATTTTATTAGTGCCAAACCCAATGGTTACAAGTTCAGAATTAAGTTTCTATTCTGAAATAAACACAATTACAGATATTGAAATTTATAGTTTAACAGGTGCATTAATTAGAAAAATAGCAGAAAATACAAGTGCCGGAAACAACAATATTACTTTTGCTAGAGAGGGTTTACAATCAGGTATTTATTTTATAAAGATTAACAACGATTTTAGAAGTTATAAAACTGTAAAATTGATTGTAGATTAAGTAATAAATATTTTTTTTAAAATAAAAGCATATTTTTTTAGTGTTGTCGTAAACCATCAACTCTAGAAAAGTGTGCTTTTTTTTATTTTGAAGATTTTTTTTAGTGTAACATTTTTTATTTGATATCGTCTTTCTTATATAATCAAATAAACTAAATATCATGAAATATACAACTACAGTGCCCGTATTAGAAAGAGGAATTTTAACTTCTGTTTACAAGCAAGAAATTAAAAACGATATTAAAATTGCCAAATCTAAATCTTTATCAAACATAAAATCTTTATTGCTAAATCATCAAGGAAAAATAGAAAGTCAGACCGGAACTATTTTACAAGTATCAATTTTTGCAATTGCAATTATTATGATATCGTTTTAATAAATTAACAGTAAATTGATTTTCTGGTTTTGCAATATATTTTTAAATATGCCTGCGTGAAGGATTGAAGCATTTGTTTGAGCTCTTTTGTGAAATATGAACAAAAAGCGAGTGCGAAAAGCCTGACCTGAAAGGGCACGCCAAAAAAAAATCCATCTTAAAGAAGATGGATTTTGTATTTTTAATACGTTTTAATACACAAATTAATAATTAACTTAAAGCGTTTTTTATTCTTTTAATAGCTTCGCGCAATTGTAATTCTGATGCTGCATAAGACATTCTAATACATTTTGGTGCACCAAAAGCATCGCCAGTAACAGTGGCAACATTTGCTTTTTCTAATAAGTATAAAGAAAAGTCATTTGCGTTTTCAATTTTTATACCGTCAATTGTTTTTCCGAAGAAATCAGAAATGTCTGGAAAAACATAAAATGCACCTTCGGGAACGTTTATTTTAAAACCGTCTATTTTACCTAATAAATCTACCACAATATCTCTACGAGTTTTAAACTCGTCTACCATATATTGTATTTTTTCTACAGGTGCTAAAACGGCAGTAATAGCAGCTCTTTGAGCAATACAATTGGCACCAGAGGTAACTTGGCCTTGCATTTTAGTGCAGGCTTTGGCAATCCATTGTGGGGCGCCAATATAACCAATTCTCCAGCCTGTCATTGCAAATGCTTTTGCCAATCCGTTTACGGTTATTGTTCTATCGTACATGCTTTCTATGGCTGCAAAACTAAATGGTTTTGCATCATAGTTTATGTGTTCGTAAATCTCATCTGATAACACAAAAATTTGCGGATGTTTTTCTAAAACACTAGCCAATGCTCTGTATTCTGACTCACTATACATGGTCCCAGAAGGGTTGTTTGGTGAGTTAAAAAAGATCATTTTTGTTTTTGGTGTAATTGCGGCTTCTAATTGTGTTGGTGTAATTTTAAAATCGTCATCGATAGAAGAAGGTATTTCTACAAAAGTAGCTTCACTTAAAATGGCAATGGCAGAATAACTAACCCAATAAGGTGCTGGTAGTAAAACTTCGTCACCTGGGTTTAATAATACTTGTGCAACATTGGCAATAGATTGTTTTGCGCCGGTAGAAACTACAATTTGGTTTGGTTGGTAAACCAAGGCATTGTCTCGTTTAAACTTTGTGCAAATTGCTTCTTTTAGCTCTACATAACCATCTACTGGCGAATATGAATTGTAATTTTGATTGATAGCTTCTATTGCGGCATCTTTAATAAAATCTGGCGTATTAAAGTCTGGTTCTCCTAAACTTAAGCTAATAATATCTTTCCCTGCTGCTTTTAATGCTCTTGCTTTGGCAGCCATTGCTAAAGTTTGAGAAACAGGTAAACTGTTAATTCTGTCGGATAATGGGTGTGTCATTGTGCTGTTAGTTGTATTATTTATGCTAATTCTGGTTTCTTTCCTAAAACACCTAAGTGTCTAAAATGCTCTAAAACGGCCTTCCTCATTGTTGTATATTCGTTATAAGGCAAGTTAAATTCTTTGGCTGTTTCTTTTACAATTTTAGCTAATTTGCCATAATGAACATGAGAGATATGAGGAAAAATATGATGTTCAACTTGATGATTTAAACCACCTGTATAGAAGTTTACCAACCTGTTAGTAGGTGCAAAGTTAGATGTGGTATATAATTGATGGACTGCCCAAGTGTGTTCTAAATTTCCGTCTTTATCTGGAATTGGCATTTCTGTATTTGGTACAATATGCGCTAATTGAAAAACCAAGCTTAAAATCATACCTGCGGTGTAATGCATTACAAAAAAGCCGAGAACAATTTTGTACCAAGCTACGTCTAAAACTAATAATGGTAAAACAATCCAAAGTGCGTAATACAAAATTTTAGAAATTACTAATTTAGTCCATTCTGTTGCTGGGTTTGGAAACTTACCATACGATAATTTACGTTTTAAATAACTGTGCATTTGTTTAATATCTGTTGTTATTGCCCAGTTAATGGTTAATAAGCCGTATAAAAATATGGAATAATATTTTTGAAGCTTGTGAATTTTTAACCATTTAGAATGTAAAGAAAAACGGATAATTCTACCGGCATCAATATCTTCATCATGGTCTTTTACGTTTGTAAAAGTATGGTGTAAAACATTGTGTTGTACTTTCCAATTATATACATTTCCAGCAAGTATGTAAATGCTGCTTCCCATTAATTTATTTACCCATTTTTTGCTAGAAAAAGATTCATGATTGCTGTCATGCATTACATTCATGCCTACACCAGCCATTCCTATTCCGGTAAGAACCATTAATAAAATCATTGCCCATTGTGGCATAGAAACGGTTAATACTAAAATAAACGGTACTAAAAATAACGAAAACATAATAATTGCTTTTGTATATAATTTCCAGTTTCCTGTTCTTTTAATATTATTGTCTTTAAAATAGGTGTTTACTCTTTTATTTAGAGTTCTAAAAAACTTTGCTTTGTCTACTCTAGAAAAATTTATTGTTTTCATTCAAGATTTTAATGATAAGTTACAAAAATAATGTTTTTGAAGTTGTTTTTATTATAAACGAATCTTTTTGTTAAGAATTGTTCCAATACAAATAACTATTTTTGCGGTTCAAAACTTATAGTTGATGGAAATAATTCAGAAATATTTTAAAAATTTAACAACAACCCAGATTCAGCAATTTAAAAAATTGCAAGAATTATACAAAGATTGGAATTTAAAAATTAATGTAGTTTCTAGAAAAGATATTGACGAATTGTATTTGCGCCATGTTTTACATTCTTTAGGAATTGCTAAAATTGTACAGTTTAAACCCGGTGCTAAAGTATTAGATGTTGGTACTGGAGGTGGTTTTCCTGGAATTCCGTTGGCTATTTTATATCCAGAAACACAGTTTCATTTGGTAGATTCTATTGGTAAAAAGATAAAAGTAGTAAATGAGGTTGTAGCAGGTTTAGGTTTAGAAAACGTAACCACTACTAATGGTAGAGTAGAAGAGGTAAAAGATACTTACGATTTTATTGTAAGTAGAGCCGTTGCACAAATGGAAACTTTTGTGGGTTGGACCAAAGGTAGAATTGCTAAAAAACAAAACCACGATTTAAAAAACGGAATTCTATATTTAAAAGGAGGTGATTTATCTGAAGAATTAAAATTATACACGTCTGCTACAATTTATGACTTACCAGATTATTTTGATGAAGATTTTTTTGAAACTAAAAAAGTAGTGCACTTAGGCATGAAATATAAATAATATTTTGTTTTTGTGTATGGTCTTCGATTTTAACTATTTTTTTTAATAGCTATTGCACAAGCTATTATCCAAAGAATAAATATGGTTTCTATAAATCGTTGATACAATCCAATATATTTAGAATTAGGGTTAAGAAATAATATAAAAACAAACAATATACTTACCATGCCATAAAGTATTGCTCGCTTAGATAATTTCTTGTAATTTGATTGGTATTTTAAACCAATACCAATTGTAATAATGCTAATAGGAACAAAAATGTAGGTAAACAAGCCTACTGAATTATGAATTATTTGTGAAAAACTAGGGTTTATGAATTCTTTATTACAGCCACTATCACAAGGAAATAAACCAACAGTTATTGTTCCCAAACCATAAAATATAGCTATTCCAATAAAACCTATTTTAGTTAATTTAGATGGCTGAAAATGTTTTAAAGCATTAAAACTGAAAATTGTTAGAAGAATACCGCTTGGTATATAGCCTAAAAACCTTAATGCTTTTCCATATTGTGTGTTACTTGCATAAGATTCACTAATGTATTGGCTGGTTAAACTATAATTCTCAATTAGAATTCCACCCACAATTGCAGAAACAACAAATAGAAAAGCACCAAGTATTCCAGTATAAAATGTAATTTTAGCCTTCATTTTTTATTATTCAGATTTAATATATTAGTATTTACTAAAATAATGTTTTTCTAGGTTTATAAAAAATCAGTATATTTTAAAATAAAAAGGATTGAGTTATACGTTTAGCGTCCTTTTTATTTGTTTTTGATATACTGGTTTACTT
>CAYWOM010000045.1:0-8143 GCA_964459905.1 uncultured Polaribacter sp.
TTTTTGGTGTTGGAACTGCACTAAAAAAATACGAAGATGCTGGTAGGTTTAATGAAATTATCGAATTTTATAATGCGTCTGATTTCTTTAAAACATTATTAGAAAATAGTATGATGAGTTTGTCTAAGTCTTTCTTTGGCTTAACAGCTTACATGTCTAGCGACACAGTTTATGGTGAGTTCTGGAATCTTATTCATACAGAATACAAAACTACAAAACGACTATTATTAAAGTTAACAGGGCACAAAGAACTCATGGAAAATTACCCAGTAGGTAAAGCTTCTATAGAAATTAGAGAAGATATTGTGTTGCCTCTATTAACTATACAACAGTTTGCGTTAAAAAAAATTCAGGAGTTACAAAAAACTGAGGGAAATGAAGATGAATTAGCTGTTTTTGAAAAAATGGTTATGCGTTCTTTATTTGGTAATATTAATGCGAGTAGAAATTCTGCTTAAAACATAAAATTATTAGCATACTTTTTCTTCAAAAGTATGCTAATAAACTTATAATACTGTCATTTTTAAACAGTAAAAAACTACTTTTAATTTACTGTTTTACAAACTTAAAAGTTGTGCTTTTTTGATCTTCGCTTATTTTAATAAAGTATATCCTTTGTTGAACTAAATCCGCCAAAGGCGGTCAGCTACTCATCACAAACTTACAATAGAACTAATATAAAATCTTATACCTTGAAGAATAAATGAGTGAGGATAATTATAATATCTATAGTAATCAAAAACTAAAAAGTATAATTAGTGATGAAGGTGTTATTGAAGGTGATATTGTAATCAGAGGTAATGAAATTAAATCATTAGGAGCTTTAAAAAAAATTAATGGTAATCTTGTTATAGATTCAAATTCTCTTTCAAATTTAGGCGAATTAAGTTATGTGAAAAATGATTTTTGTATTTCAAATGCACAGAATCTGAAATCATTATGTAATCTTGAAAAAGTTGGTGGAGATTTATCTTTAAGATATAGCGACATTATTGATTTAGGGAAATTAAAAAATGTTGGTCAGAAGCTATCTTTAAGAGATACTAATGTTGAAAATATTTCTAATTTAAAATCAGTTAAAATTCTATTTTTATCTAAAAGATTCAAAGATAAAAATATAGATTTTATAGAAACAGAAACTGTCAAATATTGGACTGATAAAATCAGCCCACTAGAAGCAACAAAAGAAAATTTAAAAGATGTTGGAGGTCAAAATTTAAGATATAATATTTTTATCCCAAAAGATGGTGACAATGATTACAATTTTGGTTGGGACAAGGTTTGGGATTCAAATTTAGGCTTTAAGGTGTTGTTATTAAAATTCAAAATGCCAAAAAGTCCAATGGAAAACCACTACGTTTCAGAAGAAAATTTAATACTACAAGAAAATCAATTTATTTTCTACCGAAAGGAATTAAATAATAACAAAGACTTTTTAAATAAGTTCAAAGATAATTATACCGTTCAAAAGTTTCGAGATAAATTAATCTTCAACCTACTTGAAAATTTAACAAAAGAAGAAATTGATTTTGAATCATTTGTTGAAAAAACTAAATATTATGAAATTATATTCTCAAAATTCAAGTCAACTACGAAACTTGAGTTTTTTACCCATTTATGAATTATTAAACAAAAATTCAATAATTCATAATTTAACCTCAAAGAATTATTTTTCAGCTAATTATTCTAAAATTCATGAATTAGAATTAAGACTTAAAAAAAGAGTTTTGACTGGTGAAATGATTGTTTCAAGAGTAACAGGACTAAATGATTTTATTTTAAACAATATAAATGAATATTATAAATTTATAGATAAAAAATTAGAAGAACTTTATTCAATAAACTACTCATTTATCAATACTTTTTTTGATAAAACAAAAACGGTTAACGAATTAAATAATGAGTTTCCAAAGAAATTTAGAATTGAATCCAATGGACATAGTAGTAAATATTATATGTCGAGAAGAGTGAAAAGCTTTGAATACATTGAAAAAAATAAAGAAAAACTATTATTCAAGCAATATTCTATGGTGTTTGAGAAATACAATAGTGAAGTGATTAAAAAAATGAAAAAGAATCATTGGAATAAAGGAGAACTATGGTTAAGTTATAATGAAAACCCATTAACATATTTTGGTCATAATACAAATGGTTTTATTTATTTCATAGAAAATTCAATTCATAATTATTTTTATGGTTTTGTGTTGAGTTCCCAAGATGATTTTAGAGTTTCAAAAGGTTTACCAAAAATTGGAGAAGGTTGGATATCTGAAACGGAATTATACTATATGCTGAAAGAATATTTTGTAAACGAGAATTTACAACAACATGGAAAACCAAAATGGCTTGGAAAACAGCACGTTGATATTTGGTTTCCTAAACATAAAATTGGTGTTGAATATCAAGGACTTCAACATGATAAACCTATTGACTTTTTTGGTGGTGAAAAAGCTTTTAAAAAAAATAAGGAAAGAGACGAAAGGAAGAAAAAATTATTTAAAGAAAATAAATCAACTTTAATAGAAGTCAGAAAAGGTTATAATTTTGATTCTTTAGTTGAAAAAATTAAGAAAAAATTGAAATAAAAATTACTTTAGCCAACAAAGAACTGTGCTAAAAAACATAAGGTGTTTGTGCTAACATTTAAGTTTATGATAATTTACAAAGTCCGTTAAATATAAAATTTGACTTTTAAGAGAAAATAAAAGCAAAATATTTATATTTAGCTAAGTAATAAACCGAAACATAAGTGCTTATCAACTGCCCTACGTTTCTTATACTAAACGTTGTGGGCAATTAAAGACCAAGATGGTTCCATTCAATAACTTAAATTAAAATATCATTAGAATATGGAAACCCGTAAGGAATATTTAATCTAAAATGTTTTATTTGCAGAATTGGGAATAATCCGAAAAGCCAATGAAATTCTGAAGTAGGTAAAACTAAATTAAAATAGTTATGATTAAAAAAACGTTTTTATTAATTGCATTTGTATGTAGCTCAAGCTTTATTTTAGCACAAGACTTAAGCTATCCAAGGATTGGTGTTGGATTACAAGCAAATTTTCTGGAGGATTAAGTGTTAAAGCTGATTTAACGAAACAACATTCAGCTCAGGTAGTGGTTGGAGTTTTCGGACCTTTTTCAAGTTATTATGGCAGATATATTTATAATTTTTCTGAAAGTGGTGATAATTTACTTCTTAAACCATATGTATATGCACAAGCTGGAATATGGAAATATGATATTGAATCTTATGGTTTGGGTTTAACAGGTACTGGATTAGAAGATTCTGAAAATAGCTTCGGATATGGAATTGGTGGTGGTTTAGAATTTACTTACCCACAATTATCAGATAAGCTAAAATACAGCATTGAAATAGGATATAGTAAAGTAGACTTACTTAATTATAATTTTAAATCAATCGCATTTGGAGTTGGACTTCATTATTATTTTAATATATAAAATGTAAACTTAAGCCGTATATAATTTATTGCTTAATAATTGCCTACTTACGAAAATCCTCGCGGATTTTCTTGGTAGGTAATTATTTATCAAATTAGTCTCCAAACCACGCAACAAATTATATACAAACACGATGTAGTCCACCAAGAGCTATAGAGATAATTTATTCGAAAATCTAGAATTAAAATCTGAGGTTGGCGTAGCAGTTTATGCTCTTAAAAATGGTTACTCTCAATAACTTCTCCGTTTTCTACTAATAACAACTTTTTTTCTTTACTTTTAAAGAAAAAAAAAAAGCATGCTCATTAAAGTCTATGGTTCTGCTGTTTTTGGCATCGAAGCCACCACTATTACTGTAGAAGTAAATATCGATAAAGGTATTGGTTATCATTTAGTAGGTTTGCCAGATAATGCAGTTCGAGAAAGTTCTTACAGAATTTCTGCAGCGTTAAACAATAACAACTACAAACTTCCGGGAAAGAAAATCATTATTAATATGGCGCCTGCCGATATAAGAAAAGAAGGTGCTGCTTATGATTTAACCCTAGCTATGGGTATTTTAACTGCTTCCAATCAAATAAAATCTACCAATATTAATAAGTATATTATGATGGGCGAACTTTCTTTAGATGGCAGTTTACAGCCCATAAGAGGCGTTTTACCAATGGCAATTAAAGCACGAGAAGAGGGGTTTAAGTATTTTATTCTTCCGAAAGCAAATGCTAAAGAGGCGGCAATTGTAGATAATTTAGAGATTTTAGGTGTAGAGAATATAATGGAAGTTATTAATCATTTTAATGGTGATAAAAAAATTGAACCCACTTTGGTTGATACTCGAGCCGAATTTTATAAAAACATCGACTTTCCAGAGTTCGATTTTTCGGATGTAAAAGGGCAAGAATCTATAAAACGTTGTATGGAAATTGCTGCTGCTGGCGGACATAATATTATTTTAATTGGGCCACCAGGATCTGGAAAAACAATGCTAGCAAAACGATTACCCTCTATACTTCCGCCAATGACATTACATGAAGCCTTAGAAACAACCAAAATACACTCTGTAGTTGGTAAAACTAAAAATGAAGGTTTGTTGTACCAACGTCCGTTTAGAAGTCCGCATCATACAATATCTAATGTTGCACTTGTTGGTGGCGGGCAATACCCAAGACCTGGAGAAATTTCTTTATCGCACAATGGTGTTTTATTTTTAGATGAGTTACCAGAATTTAAAAGAGACGTTTTAGAAGTAATGCGCCAACCTCTAGAAGATAGAGACGTTACTATTTCTAGAGCAAAATTTACGGTTACTTACCCGTGTAGTTTTATGTTGGTAGCAAGTATGAACCCGAGTCCGAGTGGTTTTTTTAACGACCCAAACTCTCCAATGACCTCTACTCCGCAAGAAATGCAACGCTATTTAAGCAAGATTTCTGGACCACTTTTAGACCGAATAGACATTCATATAGAAGTAACTCCTGTCCCGTTTGAAAAACTCTCTGAGGAACGAAAAGGAGAATCATCAGTAGAAATTAGAAAACGAGTTACCGCTTCTAGAGAAATACAATCAGATCGTTTTAAAGAATTTGAAAACGTACATTATAATGCACAAATGAATGTAAAACAGATTCGTGAATTTTGTAAATTATCCGAAGAAAGTTTAACCTTACTTAAAACTGCTATGGAAAAACTAAACCTTTCTGCCAGAGCTTATGACAGAATTTTAAAAGTTTCTAGAACCATTGCAGATTTAGCAAATGAGCAGAATATTTCTCCAGATCATATTGCAGAAGCAATTCAATATAGAAGTTTAGACAGAGATGGTTGGTTGGGGTAAATTATAAATAAATTTAAGATCGAATACTTCTTAAAACAAGTTAATGATTGGTAAAAAACTAAACACTAACTTCTTATCCAAATATTACAGGCATATTTTACACCATCTAGTATTGGAGAACCTTGATGAAAAGATTGTGGTATAACATTGTTATGTTCATTTAAGTTTTCAAAAACCAATAATCTTCCTACTTTTGGAGTTACACTAAAATCTACTTCAGGAAAGTAGGTTTCACCTCCAGAGAAGTCTTCGGTTAAATATAAGAGGCATGTTAGTTTTCGCTTTACAATATATGCATCAAAATGAGGCTTATACCCTTCAAATTTATAATACCGTACCGCTTGCAATGTTTCAAACTTATTAAGGTTACAGTCTAAAAAAGCAGCTATTTTTTCCTTTAAATCTAAAATAATTGGTGTTGTTACATTTGTTTCTATAAAAGCAGTACTACTTGTTCTGCTATCGGATACTTCTAGACTAGAATTGCTACCAGTTTTACTGCGTGTAAACAAATTACTTTCTTCGCAAAAATTAATAATTTTATCACAATCTTTTGCTGAAATAAAATTATCTACTACTTGTATGCTTTTAACATATTCTTTGTCTTCTTGTTGTTCTTTAGCATACTCTTGTAAAATAGTTTCGGTAGGACTATATGTTTCTTCTTCTTTAAAAATAAGAATAGAGCCTCTTAACAGATTATGAAATTCATCTATAGAAACAGTAAAGTCTTTTTTGTTATGCTCAAAAAGCAGTACTTTTTCTTTATCGATTTTAAGTACAACATACATAAAAAATTGACTTCCTTCTGTACGTAAAAGAAAGCAAGGTGCAATTATATAATCATGGTTATCTATTTCAGTATCTATTTGAATAACTAATAAATCTGAAAAAAAACTACTTAAAAGTTCGTGTAGTTTAGGTAAATCAAAAACACCCTCTATTTTTTTTAGCGCCTCTCTTACACTATATCTAGAAATTTTAAATCCACTTACGTCTATAAATTTTGTTAAAGCTAAATAACAAGGATGATTCATTAAATTGTATAGGGCAGTTTTAGGAGGCATACTATAAAGTTTGATTAAAAAACACAACTATTTTTAAATACCTTTTTTAGTACTTAGGATAAATAATTATACTTTTTAAATGAAAAATAAATATACAATTTAATTACGACCAATATATAGTTGCCTAACTAAAGTTTAAAGAACTATTTGCGATAAAGCAGCTAAAAACGATATAGACAAGCAAGATTGGCATTAAAGCTACAAAACGCTTTAAAAATCTGTTTGGTTTATTGTTAAAAAAAAACTTTAATTTTCAATCCAAATATTACACGCGTACTTTACTCCATTTAGTATTGATGACCCTTGGTGAAATGATTGGGATATAATTTGGTCTTTCTCATTTAAATTTTCAAACACTAATAGTCTTCCAGCTTGTGGTGTAACGCCAAAGCTAATTTCAGGAAAGTAAGTTTCGCCACCTAAAAAGCCATCATTTAAGTATAATAAACAAGTTGATTTTCGTTTTAAATCTATTGCAGCATCAAAATGAGCTTTATAAGCTTCAGATTTATAATATCGTACTGCTTGTTTTTTTTCAATTTTATTAATTTCACATCCTAACAAAATTGCTATTTTTTCTTTTAAAGCTAAAATAATTGGCGTGTTCTGATTTTTTTCTATAAAAGCAGAACTGCTTGTTCTTTTATCGGATACTTTGTTAGATTTCCCACCAATTCTACTGCGTTGAAATAAATTGCTATCTTCACAAAAGGCAATAATTTTTTCGCACTCTTTTTTTGAGATAAAATTATCTATTACCTGTATGTTATTTATATATTCTTTATCTTCTTTTTGTTCTTTAGTGTATTCTTCTAAAATTTTCTTGGTAGGATTATAGGTTTCTTCTTCCTTAAAAATAAGAATAGAACCTCTTAAAAGGTGGTAAAATTCATCTATAGAAATAGTATAATCTTTTTTGTCTTGCTCAAAAATTAAAACTTTGTCTTGCTCAATTTTTTTAACAACATAAATAAAAAACTCATTGCCTTCTGTTTTTAAAAGAAAACAAGGTGTAATTAAATAATCATGATTATCTATTTGAGAGTCGATTTGAATAACCAATAAGTCCGAAAAAAAACTACTTAAAAGCTTATGCAGTTTAGATAAATCTAACGTACCTTCTACCTCTTTTAAAGCGGTTCTTACACTAGTTCTAGAAATCTGAAAACCACTAACAGCTATAAATTTTGTTAAGGCTAAATAGTAAGGATGATTTATTAAAGTGTTTAAAGTAGGTTTAGAAGACATAGTGTAAAGTTTTATAGCTTTAAGTAAAAATAATAAAAAAACTGAAATTTTTAGTTAAATTTCTATATATAAAGGCAGCAAGCTTTATTCTTAATTTAAGAGAGCACAAACGTATAATTATTTAGTATCAGTATCATTAACACCCATTTTTTTAGTTTTGTTTTTCCAAGATGCTTTTGCTAACGCTTGTAAATCTGCTACATTGTCTGTTTCGTCCATAATTTCTAATCCTAGCAAGGTTTCTATAACATCTTCTTGAGAAATAATACCACTTACAGAGCCATATTCATCTACCACCAAAGCAATGTGTTCTTTTTCTTTGATGAGTTTATCAAACAAATCTGGAATCGATAATTCTCTTTCTACTATAATAATTGTTCTTTTTATAGATGCTAAAGTGTCTTCTCCTTTTCCATTAATAATTGCTTCTAACAAATTATCTTTTAAGAAATAACCTGTAATATTATCTGGGTTTTTTGCATAATTTAAGCAAAAAGACCTCACAGGTTCTTAAAACCTATGAGGTCTAA
>CAYWOM010000046.1:0-8119 GCA_964459905.1 uncultured Polaribacter sp.
CAAAGGTATTTTGAATGATCCGATTCCTCATTGTCATATTGTGACTACGACTACTCATAAAACCTTAAGAGGTCCAAGAGGTGGTATTATTATGTTAGGTAAAGATTTTGAAAATCCTTTTGGTGAAACTACTCCTAAGGGGAAGGTTAAAATGATGAGCACATTATTAAATTCGGCTGTTTTCCCAGGAACTCAGGGCGGACCGTTGGAACATATTATTGCGGCAAAAGCCATAGCTTTTGGAGAGGCATTGACTGATGAATTTCTTAATTATCAGATTCAAGTAAAGAAAAACGCTGCTGCCATGGCAGAGGCCCTTGTGGCCAAGGGTTATCATATTATTTCAGGTGGAACTGACAACCATATGATGTTAATCGATTTACGTAATAAAAATATTTCTGGAAAAGATGCAGAAATTGCATTAGGTAAAGCAGATATTACCGTAAATAAAAACATGGTTCCTTTTGATGATAAATCTCCGTTTGTAACTTCTGGAATTCGTGTTGGAACTCCTGCTATTACTACAAGAGGGTTGCTAGAAGAAGATATGGTTGCAGTGGTAAATTTTATAGATGAAGCCATACAAAATGCTGATAATGATGAAGCTTTACATCAAATAGGTGAAAAAGTTTCTCATATGATGCGTGCTCGTAGATTATTTGTAATGTAAAATTTAATAATACGTTAATAAAAAATATAAATTAAAATAGCATCAATATATATTGATGCTTTTTACATAATAGCCTAAAAACGTAAATAGTATACCTAAATAATTAAGTTTATATTTGGGATTATAATTTTTTAACAATGAGAAAACCTCTATTTTTATTGTTCTTTATTTCCAATATCTGTTGGAGTCAACTTCAGTTTTCTAATATGGCAGCAAGTTCAAATTTAGATTTCTCTTTTGGTGCGGGTGTTTATGCTGGTGGAGTTTCTTTTGTAGATTATAATAATGATGGTTGGGACGATTTAACTATTGCCACAGAAAAAGATGAACCTGTTCGTTTTTTTAAGAATATTGCTGGTACTTTTATAGAAGATACTTCTATTTCTATAAATGATGGAAATTTTGAAACAAAACAAATTATTTGGGTAGATTTTGATAATGACAACGACAAAGATTTATTTTTAACAAGCAAAGAGGGTACTATAAAATTATTTAAAAACGATGGTAATTTCTTTTTTGAAGACATATCTAGTGAAGCTGGGTTAACCTCTTTTGCATCTTCAACCTGGGGTGCTTCTTGGGGAGATTTTAATAATGATGGTTATTTAGATATTTTTTTATCATTTTTAAAATCTGGAAATACACAACCAAACGCCTTATTAAAAAATAACGGAAACGGTACCTTTACAAATATTAGTGCAAGTGCAGGAATAAATCAACTAAACGACCCTAGTTTTTGTGCTGCTTTTTTTGATTATAATAATGATGGTTGGCAAGATGTTTTTGTAACAAACCATAAATATGATCAAAGTTATTTGTACGAGAACAATGGAGATGAAACTTTTACAGATGTTAGTGTAGCTACTGGTGCAGATATTAAAGCAGACGGGATGTCTTCTACAATAGCCGATTATAATAATGATGGCTGGTTTGATATTTATGTAACCAATTCTGCAGCTGGAAATTTTCACCTAAAAAATAACGGAAACAATACCTTTACAAACATAGCAGAAGATCAAGGAACAAAGTTTTCTAATGTTTCTTGGGGAGCCGTTTTTTTAGATGCTGATAATGATTCTTATTTAGATTTGTATGTAAGTGGTCAAGAAAACGGAACAGATAATTTATTACCTTCTGCATTCTATAGAAATAATAGTAATCTAGGTTTTACTATTCCAAATAATATTGGCTTAGAAGATGATAAAAGAAGAAGTTTTGCAAATGCAATTGGCGATGTAAATAATGATGGTTTGCCAGAAATTTTTGTGGTAAATCAGTTTGAACCTCATTTTCTTTGGAAAAACGAAACAACAAACACAAACAATTGGTTAAAAATAAAATTAGTTGGTGTTGCTAGCAATAAAGACGGAATTGGAAATAAAATTGAAGTTATTGCCAATGGAAAATCGCAATTTAGATACACGCTTTGTGGCGAAGGATATTTAGCACAAAACACTAGCTATGAGTTTTTTGGTTTAGCAGATGCAGCAACTATAGAAACAATTAAAATTACTTGGAACAAAACAGGTATTGTAGAAACATTACAAAATATTGCTGTTAATAAGGCAATTACAATAGAGGAAGGAAATGGTGTTTTAAGCACAAATTCTGTTATTAAAAAAGAGGCAACTATTTATCCGAATCCAAGTTTAAATGGTTTTTACAACATTTTCTTACAAGAGAATAGTAATACTGCTACAATTGCAGTTTTTGATGTTTCTGGAAGAAAAATTTTATTAAAGAATAGTACAAAAAATAATACTCAAATAGATTTATCAAGTTTTTCTACTGGTATTTATTTTGTTAGAATTTATACAAATCAAAAATATCAAACTATTAAAGTTGTAAAAAATTAATTTACTTTCTAAATATTAATCAACTTATTTTTTTTATATTCTTCTTAAGTCTTCTACTGATAATTATCATATTTAATAGATAAACAATTTACGAACTTCGTAATGATACAATACTATTATTATGGGCTCGCTAGCTGTTACTGCAATTAAAACAACAAAAGATCGTAAAGAGTTTGTGCGTCATTTTCTTAATGATATAGAAGCTTTAGATTATATGCTTAAAAATAATCTATTCGAAACAGCTATTAAAAGAGTAGGCGCAGAGCAAGAATTATGTATTGTAGACAAAGATTATAGGCCTTCTACCAAGGCGTTAGAAATTCTAAAGAAAATAAATGATAAGCACTACACTACAGAAATTGCACTCTTTAATTTAGAAATTAATTTAGACCCTTTCGAGCTTAAAAACAACTGTTTTTCTGCAATTGAAAAACAACTTACTTTTCTTTTAAAAAAAGGATACAAAGCTGCGCAAGAAACCGAAAAGAATAAAATTATACTTACTGGTATTCTTCCTACTTTAAGAAAAAAAGATTTAGGATTAAAAAATATTACACCACTTATACGTTATAAAACACTAAATAATATTTTAAAAAAAATTAGAGGTACTGATTTTAAATTACATATACAGGGTGTAGATGAGCTTATTTTAAAACATGAATCTATATTATTTGAAGCCTGTAACACAAGTTTTCAAGTCCACTTACAAATTAATGCAGCAAAAGCCGTAGCTAA
The DNA here is from genome assembly GCA_964459905.1 of uncultured Polaribacter sp. Classification (GTDB taxonomy): domain Bacteria; phylum Bacteroidota; class Bacteroidia; order Flavobacteriales; family Flavobacteriaceae; genus Polaribacter. The sequence continues at coordinate 3,262 of CAYWOM010000046.1, forward strand.
ATATAATTGGTCACAGGCCATTGCGGGGCCAATATTATCAATTATGGCAAATTCGCCTCTTTTATTAAGTAAAGAATTATGGAGCGAAACAAGAATAGCTTTATTTCAACAAAGTATGGATTTGAGAAACCTATCTCATATTTCAAGGGAACAAAAACCAAGAGTTTCATTTGGTAATAATTGGTTAAAAGATTCTATTTTAGAGTTGTTTACAGATGATATTGCAAGATATCCGCCATTAATTTCTTCAAAATTTGAAGAGAATTCTTTAGAATCTGTAAAAAAAGGAATAATGCCAAAACTGAAAGCCATAAGCATACACAACGGTACGCTTTATAAATGGAACCGATTGTGTTATGGAGTTCAGAAGAATATAGCACATTTGCGAATTGAAAATAGGTATATTCCTTCTGGCCCCAAAGTTAAAGATGAAATTGCAAATGCACTTTTGTGGGTTGGAGTAATGCAAGGGATGCCAAAAAAATATGAAAAAATTTGGGAAGAAATGTCTTTTTATGACGCTCGGGGTAATTTTATAAATGCTTCAAGAACAGGTATTAATACTTATTTTAATTGGTTTGGAAAAGGAATATCTGCAAAGAAATTGGTAGAAAATATTTTAATTCCAATGGCAAAAGAAGGCTTACTAAACTCTAATGTAACCGAAACCGATATTGATTATTATTTAAATATTATTAAAAAAAGAATTAAAACCAATACAACTGGTAGTAAATGGTTAATAAGAAACAAACGTAGGTTAAGAAAAGAATTTTCTAATTATGAATCGAATGTTATTTTAACAGAAAACATATACAAAAACCAGATTTCTAATAAAACAATTTCTGAGTGGAAACCAGTACGTTTTTATCAAAATAAAAGTGATAAAAAATATGATAAAGTTTACAAAATAATGTCTACAAGCCTTTTTGTAGTAAATGAAAATGATTTAGTGAAATTAGCGCTAAAAATAATGGAATGGAAACAAATTAATCATATACCTGTTGTAAATAAGCAAAATAAAGTTGTTGGCATTATTGCAAAGAGACAATTAGAAAATCTTGATTTTTCTTTAAAAAAAATAATGACTTAGTGGCAAAAAAAATAATGAATAAAAATTTTGATATAACAAACCCAGAAACCTCTTTTAAAAAAGCAAAAGCATTAATTAAAACAACCGAAAGCACATGCATTGTAGTTTTAAATGATAATAAATTAGTGGGTATTTTTACAAAAAGTGATTTAGAAAAAATTAAAAAAAATGATAAATAACCAAATAGAAATTGAGTCTTTTAATGAAAAAATTATTGTAGAAAGAATTATAGGTAAAATTAAGGGCACTAAAAAAACTCCAACAGTTATTGCTCTTGGAGGAATTCATGGCAATGAACGCGCTGGCGTATTTGCGTTACAAAAAATTTTTAAGACTATTAAAACAGAAAAGATTAATTTTACGGGAAATTTCTACGGAATTTCTGGAAATATTAGTGCTATTTCTGAAAATATTCGATTTAAAAATGTTGATTTAAATAGAATTTGGACAAAAAAAGAAATTTTAAAATTACAATTAGAAGATAATTTAAAAAGCGAATCTCAAGAGCAAAAAGAAATTTATACAATTATTAAAGAAATACTACAAAAAGAAAAGGGGCCTTTTTATTTTTTAGACCTACACACCACATCTTCAGATACAACTCCTTTTATTACAATTAGCGATTCTTTAAACAATAGAAAATATTCTTCCTCTTTTTCTATTCCAGTTATTCTTGATATTGAAGAGTACTTAGATGGTTCTTTATTATCATATATTAATAAATTTGGGCATGTTGCTTTAGGTTTTGAAGCAGGACGACATGATAAAGAAGTTTCTGTAGATAATTCTATTGCTTTTCTATGGTTAGCTTTGGTTGCTGCAAAATGTATTAAGAAAAAAGACGTAAAAAGATATTCTTTTTATAAGAATGTTTTATTTCTTTTTAATGAACATCAAGATTTTTATAAAATTGACTATAAATATACCATTAAGCCTTTTGAAAATTTTAAAATGGTTTTTGGATTCAGTAATTTTCAAGAAATTATAAAAGATGAATTATTAGCACACAGTAATAAAAACAAGGTTTTAGCTAGTTTAAATGGCAAAATTTTTATGCCTTTATACCAAAAAAAGGGAGAAGATGGTTTTTTTATTATTTCTAAAATTTCTGAATTTTGGATAGCTATTTCCAGCGTTTTTAGAAAAATTCATTTTCATCATTTATTAAAATTATTACCTGGGGTTTCATCTGCAAAAAACAAACCTTATACTTTAAATGTTAACCCTAAAATTGCTAAATTCTTAGCAAAAGAAATATTTCATTTATTTGGCTACAGAAAAAAGGTAATAACAAGTAATAAATTACATTTTATTAAAAGAGATAGAAAAGAAAGTAAATTTCTTTAATATTTTTTTAGATTGGTTACCCTTTGGTTTCAATAAATTATTTATAAGTCTCCACTTGCGCGTCCAATAATGTTTTCTGGAAGCGATTTTTTAGCTTTTGCCCCCATTTTTTTTAGTTTTTCTACACTTACAATTAAATTTCCTTTTCCTTCAAAAAGCTTATTCATTGCCGCGTTATAATCTGTTTTAGATGCGTCTATCTTTTTTCCAACACCAATTAAATCGGCTAAAAGACCATGAAATTTATCATATAAAGCACCAGCTTGTCTTGCAATTTCTAAAGCGTTTTTTTGCTGTTTTTCATTATTCCACATCGTATCTATTGTTCGTAAAGTTGCCAAAAGGGTAGTAGGGGTAACAATAACAATGTTTTTCTCAAAAGCTTTGTTGTACAAATTATTATCAGAATTTATTGCTACGGCAAAAGCAGGTTCTATGGGGATAAATAACAATACAAAATCGGGAGATTCAATTTTATAAATATCTTCGTATTTTTTTTCGCTTAATTGTTCTACATGTCTTTTTAAAGAAGTAATATGTTCTTTAAGAAATTGTTGTTTTAAGGTGTCATCATCGGCATTTACAAACTGCTCATAGGCTACTAATGAAACTTTAGAATCTACAATCATTTTTTTATTATCTGGTAAATGAATTACCACATCTGGTAATACTCTTTTACCATCGTCATTAGTAAAGCTTTGCTGTACAAAATACTCTCTATCTTTCTCTAAACCAGATTTTTCTAAAACACGTTCTAACACCAATTCGCCCCAATTACCTTGTATTTTATTATCGCCTTTTAATGCTTTTGTTAAGTTGATGGTTTCTTTACTCATTTGTAAATTCATCTCTTTTAAGCCCAGAATTTGCTGACGCAAAGCTGCATGATAATCGATACTTTCTTTATGTGTTTTGTCTACTTTATCTTCAAAAACTTTAATTTTTTCTTGCAACGGACTTAAAATAATTTTTAAATTTTCTTTGTTTTGTGCTGTAAATTTTGTCGATTTTTCGTCTAAGATTTTATTGGCTAAATTTTCAAACTCTTTGTTAAATTTTTCGTGTAATTTTTCTACTTCACCTTTATTTTCGGTAAGTTTTTCTTGGGTATTTTTGTATTCTGTTTCTAAACGAGTTTTGTCAGAAATTAGACTTTCTTTTTCTTTTTGAATAAATTTTAACTCGCTTTGTAGTTCAGAAATCTTGTTTTCAGTATTTTTAGCAGCTTCTTGCAGCGTAGAATTTTGCATTTCTAAGGTTATTTTTTCTTTTTCTGAATTGCTTTTATCTTTTTCAGATTTTAAATTAGCAAGTAACCTTCCTGTAAATAAGCCTATTATAGAAAACAGCATGGCTATTGATAAGTAAATAAGTAAATCGTTCATCATCTTAAATTAAGTGCTTAAATTTATCACTTTTAAAACACAACATGAAACGAATTGCAAGATTTATATTATTTACTATTTTAGGTTGGGAATTGGTGGGTTATTTTCCAAAAGATATAAAAAAATATGTTGTAATTGCTGCACCACATACTAGTTGGATAGATTTTCCTATTGCTATTTTATCTAGAGTGGCTTCTGGAATTATGATTAACTTTATTGGTAAAAACTCATTATTTAACGGTCCCTTTGGGTTTTTCTTTAGAGCTTTAGGAGGTACTCCTGTAGATAGAAGTAAAAACAATAATTTAGTAGATGCTATTATTGAAATATTTAATTCGAAAGAAGAATTTAGATTGGGTTTATCTCCAGAAGGAACAAGAAAAAAAGTAGCAAAATGGAAAACAGGCTTTTATTATATTGCAAAAGGCGCTAATGTACCTATTGTTATGGCTACTTTAGATTTTGAAAACAAACAAATAAAAATATCTGAACCTTATTATACTACAGATAATAAAGTAGCAGATTTTAACTTTTTTGATGCTTTTTATAAAAATGTAAAAGGAAAAAACCCAGAGCTTTCTTAACAAGGTAGCAAGCTAACACATTGTTTTATTTATATTTTTCTGCTACTTTTTCTGCAACTCTAACAATTACCTCTGTTGCTTTTATCATAGATTCTACCGGAACATACTCAAAACGACCGTGAAAATTATGTCCGCCAGCTAAAATGTTAGGACACGGCAAACCTTTATAAGAAAGTTGAGAGCCATCTGTACCACCACGAATTGGTTTTATTAAAGGTTTAATGCCAATAGCCGTCATTACTTCTTCTACCATAGTTACAATATGCAGCACAGGAACTATTTTTTCTTTCATATTATAGTACTGATCTTTAATTTCTAACTTTAAGGTGTTACTCCCTAATTTAGCATTCATATTTTGTACTATTGTTTGCATTAATTCTTTTCTTTTTTGAAATAAATTAGCGTCATGATCTCTAATAATATAATCTAAAACAGTTTCTTCTACAGTACCT
>CAYWOM010000047.1:0-7921 GCA_964459905.1 uncultured Polaribacter sp.
ATTTTAGCATTAAAAGATTCCTAAGAGGCATTTGTGCTTCTGTTATTAAAATAGTTCAATATTGGAACATAGTGCATTTATATAGATCTTGAAATGGTATTAAATGACTTTAATTGTGCCTTTTTAACTTTATTATACCATTGTGCTAGTTTTTACAGTGCAACATCTTTATTGGTAATGTTTTCAAAGATATGACTTAATGCTTGCGCTAAATTATATGCCTTTTCAATGCTTGGATAGATTTTGAATAGAATTTCAGCTCTATCTATTTCCCATTTGTCCACTTGGTTTTGGATATGAATAATATATATCGGCTAACGAGTAGTTGTTTGTTCGTATCTCCATTGTCTAGAATTTCAGGTTTGTATGTATTTCCATTTTCTCTAGCTTTTTCTCTAGCTGTAATATCTAGTTCTATAACCTACCATCGTAACAGGATACGTTCTTCTTTTACCGCTTCTAATACCAGTTATTGAACATGAAATCTATCGGTAACTATTTCGGTTTTAGGGAAACACTTCTTAGCAATTAAATTCATAATACTTGCCATATCAAAAGTAACTCCGGTTACCATATTTCGTTTTTCTAAAGGATTTTTATTAAGTATATTTATCACATTTCTAGTCCTAGTTCCTTTTACAATAGCAAGGATGCTACCTTTTTACCTTGTGCAATTTTATTGGTTAAAATTTTGTAAAGTTCTCCATTAGACAAAGAGGTTTCGTTTAAGCTTAAATATTTACTAATATGTTCACTATATCGGAACCAATCTTGTGTGTGTGCTTTTGTGACCAATCTTTAAAATTGCTCAGATTTTTCTTGTTGTGATACTGAAGCGTATTGCCATTTATTTTATAATAATCTCCAAACCGTTTAGCACTCACAGCATTGGTATCAAGTGATATCTTTTAAAAAATAGGAAAACTCGCTAGTGCTACGAGTGCCTTTTGCTATAAAATCCCAGTCTCTTTTTATAATTTTACCAGTATTAATAAGGGGCCAGCTTATACGCTTTATATGAAGCAATACTTACTTACTTACTTCTTAGAGGAAAATCCTCAACTGTGATTTCGTGAGAGAAACTTTTAGATTGTAATTTTTCTAATTGATATTCCTCAGAAAGCATATAGCTCTCTTCTAAATAAAAATGTACGCGTTTATTTTGTATTTCATCTTTAACTATTTCAAAATAATCTAAAATCCTATCAGGTAATAAATACTGTGCTAAATCTTTGTTCAAATCGTATGCTTCAGACAAACAAAATTAACTCTTTTATACTTTGCTCCCCAAGTTTATTACTAGATTCTAACCTATTTTAATAACTGAATCAAAAATGCTTCGGCAGAATCTTTTAATTCTCAAATTAAAAAATTTAATGCATATTTTACACGGTTTAGAGATGTTAAATTCTTCCTATATAGATTTACTTAATTATAAGTGATCCCCTTAAAACATTGGTTGATCTTTAAGCGAGGATATGACGACTCAAAAAATACAATCACCAAAGTTTAGTATCAGACTAGAAATAAAAAACAAATTAAGGATGGTTTTATTATTCATTCAGATAGAGGTGTGCAATATGCTTCTAATAAAATTACAACTCTTTTTTCTTTCAATAACAAAATAACACAATCTATGAGCAAAAAAGATTTGAGATTAAGAAAAAAAACATAGTTTTTTAATGTAAAAAGAACGCCTTGGCTGAAAGCTTTTTTAAGACCATTAAACACTAATGGTTGTATAGGTTAAATTCATTTCTTATAACCAATTATATTGATCTATTGAAGATTATACAGATTGATATAATACCTGAATATTACACTCTTCTTTAGGTTATTTAACCCCTTTAGAAATGGAAATAAAACTAAAAGGAGTTATTAACAAAGCTGCCTAAGAAAATTACTAGGTAATCCAATATTTAATAACTGATAAAACTTATTGTACTTCATTAGTAAACCAGATTAAATATCAATATTTAAAATTAGATCTGATCGCTATTTTATAACAGAAAAAAAATTATTTAGAAGAAAGCCGTTTTAGCTCTGCGTCCAATTGATTTATTCTAACCTCTAATTTTGAAGCAAATTTTGGATATCGTTTTAAAAACACGTAAGAAACTTTCCAGAAATAAATAGTAGCATTATAAGGAATGTTTACTGGGTTGATATGAATATGATCTGCTAACAAACTATAACCTTTATCTGAGGTGCTATATCTTCTAATATATAAATCATCATTTGCCAAAATAATTACTACATCGCCTTTATTTAAATCTTTAGGTTTTGTGCTTTCCCCTATAACAATGTCATTAGGAAATAAGCCTTCTTCATTAGAAACCATAAATAAATCCTGCACCGTAAATGCTAATAAGTTTTTTTTTTGTTCTATTGGTATTTTAATTTTAGGTAAAGAACGATAACTATGTGAGGTAGAAAAATCTTTAATAAATATTTTACAATTTAATTGATTTACAAAAGGAACTTCAGTAAAAGTAGCTTTTACCACTTGATTTACATCGGTAGTAATTCCGCCATTAAAACTCAATAATTGATTAACAGTTATTTCTGTTGTTAATATATGGTCTATAGATATGCTAAAATAATTAGCAACTTTAATGATAGTGTCAATTTTAGGTTCACTTCGTCCTTCCTCATAAGCCCCTAGAGTTGCTCTTTTTAAAGAAAATATATCTGCAAATGCTTGCTGACTTAGTTTTTTTACTCCTCTAATTTTTTTAATATTTTTTCCGAAAAACGACATATTGTGCTAATTTTATTTGCAATTAAATTAATTATACCTATATTTGACACGTCAATAATACCAAAAGTACTAAAATTACAGAAGTAAATACTATGGAAATATTCTTAGTTCTAAAACAATTAGCAATTTAATGAAAATACTAATAAATAGAATACTTATAAGTTCGAAAGATGTCGTATTATTAATATCAAACTAAAATATATGAAAGAACCATTTATTACTATTAAAAATTATTTACTTGAGTTAAATTATAATATTACTCATGAAGATGCAAAAGAAGGTATACTTATGATTGAAAATCAGAATGAAGGAATTAACAATTTAATTTTAGGAATTGCAAATCCGATTCTTATTATTGAACAATATATTTTTAAAATTAACCATCCAGATGAAAATATTTTTCAGCAATTATTGCAAAAAAATAGAGATATTGTTCATGGAGCTTTCGTTTTAGATGATACAGGTACAAAAGTAATTTTTAGAGATACTTTACAAATTGAAAATCTTGACTTAAACGAACTAGAAGGTTCTATAAATTCCTTGAGTTTACTGTTAAGCGAATATTCTGAAAATATTATTCAGTTTTCTAAAGCATAGTTTAAACACATACATACACACACACATAATTATTAATAAAATTTAAAACAATATAAAATGAATATATTTAGAAGATTATTTAACGTTGGTAAATCTGAAGCTCATTCTGCAATAGACAACATGGAAGACCCTATTAAAATGACCGAGCAAGGTATTAGAGATATGAAAAATGATTTAACACAAGCTCTTGAAGGACTTGCGCAAGTAAAAGCAATGTTAATTCGTTCTAGCAATGATAAAACACAGTTTGAAACAAAAGCAAAAGATTACCAAAACAAGGCCATGTTAATTTTGCAAAAAGCAGGAAAAGGTGATCTCTCTGCAGAAGATGCAGATCGCTTGGCTACAGAGGCCTTGGTGAAAAAAGAGGAAAATACACAACATGTTACCCGTTGTGCTGTTGAAGTAGAAAATTTTTCTAAATCGGTTTCTCAATTAGAAACTAATGTAAACGGTCTTAGAAACAATATTAGTAAATGGGAAAATGAGTTAAAAACGTTAAAAGCGCGTGTAAAAGTTTCGAATGCTACCAAGAATTTGAACAAACAAATGGCTGCCATTGATAGCTCTAGCACAGTAAACATGTTAGAAAAAATGAAAGAAAAGGTTACCGAAGAAGAAGCTTTGGCAGAGGCTTATGGAGATATTGCTAATGAATCTAAAAGTATCGATGAAGAACTAGATAAAGCTTTAGATACAAAACAAATAAGTGCCGAAAACAATCTTGAAGCACTTAAGAAAAAAATGGGATTGTAATATTTTTTCCCTAAGTTTATCATTGGTTAGACTTAGGGATTTTAATTTTTATATATTCGTTTTAACTCTAATAAAGATTTCTTATGAACAGACATCTCTCTATTGTTAAATAGTTATTTAGATAAAAAAATGAGTGAAATTGAATCTTTCCGTTTAGAAATAATAACAACCATACCTGTCTTACAAGACAAAATAGCACCTATTGCAGTCCGTTTTAAAATTGATAAAAAGAACTTATTACTTGAATTGATAAAATACCTTGTAATAACTAATGACTGTAAAAAAACTACAAGTCCTTCTTGTTTAGTAGACTTAGTTTGGCATGAATTTATTTTATTTACTGAATACTATCACCAATTTTGCATCAAACATTTTGGAAAATTCATTCATCATTCACCGAACTCTAAAACTAATACAACTGCTTTTAATTTTACTTTAGAAAGATATAAAAGCAAATATGGTTTACCTCCAAAAAACATATGGATTAATAATACTGTATTAAATTGGGATGATGCAAATTGTGGGTCCTGTAATAATTAAATTACTATGTACTTAGAAAACCTAATCACTATTGATCCAAGTCAACTAACAAAAATTGAAAAAATAAAACCTACTAAAGCGTTTAAAAAGTTACTTTTTTCTTTAACAAACGGAATTATTTCTAACAAAGAAGAAAGAGAAAATTTTAATGCAATAGCTATTCTACAGCAAATAAATATTGCTTTAAGAATTCTAGGAATTACCAATATTATTAAAATTGCACATGATGATATTGTTTTTTATCTAGATAAAGAAGGTAAAGGCGACGATTTAAGGTTTGCACTAGATAAATACGAAATTGAAATTAATGAGGCGATGTCTATTAATTTTAAAACCTTAGAATTAATTTTGGAGCATGAAGATGAAAACTTTAAATACATTATAGAAATTAACATTCATAAAAATCATGAAGTTGGCGAATACCCCATTGAAATAAAAACTACGGGTTTGTTTAAAAGTTTCAAACATAAAGAGAATGTAAACAAAATTAAAGAGGTTCTAGAAAACCAAATAAGTTACAATGCTTTTAAATCTGAAAAATTACTACAACTTGAAGCATTTACTAATTCTATTAGATTTGAATTAAAAAAGCAAATCAAAATAGACAATACAACATCTTACACAAAATCAAAACAAATAGTCCTCAAAAAGAAAGTTAATCAGAATAGAAAAACTAAAACAGGTGCTGTCTTTGCTAATTACTATGGGTTAGAAGACTATGTTTATTATAGCTTTATCTGGTCTGATATTATACATGATCAATCTTTAGAATTAAATGATCTCTATTTCGAAAACCAACATGGTGAGGATCTGGGGTTTTCAAATACTGTAAATAGCGATTCCAGCTTATTTGATGGTAAAGATGCTATAATAACACCAACTTGTCTTAGTTCTAGTTTTGTTGAATCGGACAATGATACAAGCTCAAGTTGGTTTGACTTTGGTGATTTTGATTCGGACTCTTCTTGTTCTAATTGTTCATCATGCGGAGGCGATTAATATTAATTACACATAAAAAATACACATGGGAATATTTAATTTTTTTAAGAAAAAAGAAACAGAAAGACATTTTGATCCAACCAATATTACAATTAGAGATTTAGGTAAAGGATATATTTTTGAATACGCAATAGAAACTTGGACTGTTACGGGTTTGTTTGAATACGATTGGGGAGATAATTATTTTACGCGAGAATTTGTCATTAAAAATGGGACTACAGAAAATTTTTTACACATCGAAGATGATGGGGGATTGGTGGTTACAATATCAGAAAAAGTAAAACTAAGAAAACTAGGAGACGCTGTTTGCGACTATTTAGACGAGAATGAAAAACCTCCTAAAAAAATCACCTTTGAAGGGGTGCGTTATTTTCTTGATGAAAAATCGCCTGGGTTTTCTAAAGAAATAGATGCCGCCAATTGGGAGGAATTAATTTCATATAATTACCTTGACGAAGATGAAGAGAAAACGTTGTGTATTGAACAGTATGGAGAAGAAGCATTTGAGGTAACAAAAGGAGTTATTATCAGTGAGCTTGCCGTTTCTAATATATTACCGATTACAGACAATTATTAAGACTTAAAAGTCTAAATTTGATTTTAAATTAATTACTATGAAAACGTTAAAAATATTAATTTTTACAAGTGTATTTCTACTCGTTATTTCTTGTGGCTCAGAGCGCAAAAAATATCTAAAATCTCCTTTAGACACAATTATTACCAGCTATTTAGATGTGCAAAATTACAGTGTTATTCTTGCCGATATGGATTATAAAGAAGCCACAGACAACTATTTTCACAAGTACAAAATTATTGTTGAAAAGAAGAAAAACGTTACGGATTCTGCTGAAGATGATTTTGAAATAAAAACAACAGAGTGGAAAGAAGTTTCTGCCATTACTTTTGAGGAGCATCAAAAAGACTTAGGTATGACGGTGCTATCTAAAAAAGACGGAGTATTAGATAAAAAAGCTACTCCTGCTGGTTATAATAATTATGTAGGCAACAAAAAGTATGGTAGTTGGCAAACCCAAAGCAATGGTTCTTCTTTTTGGGCATTTTATGGTCAATACCATTTTATGAGCTCTCTTTTTTATGGTTCTAGCCATCGATATTATAGAAACGATTATGATTACTACAGAACCAATCACTCTGGAAGAAGTAATTATTATGGTAGAAATAAAAACTTTGGAACATCAACCTACAAAAACACAAATACTAGTTGGAACTCTAAACCTACTTCTTTTAAAGATAAAGTAATAAGTAGTGTAAAAAGAAGTTCTTCTGCATTAAAAGCCAAAGGATATAGCTCAAGTAAAAGTTACAAAAGTACAAGCCAAACTACAAGAAACACCAATAGATATAGCAATTCAAGTTCTTCGCGCTCTAGAAGCGGAGGCTTCGGAAAATAATACGTTTTAAAAGCTAGAAAAACTATGAACAAATACATAAATATTTTAGAATTATCTCATTCTTTGGGATACATTATAAGCGGCTTTATCATTTTTATCATTGGAAAAATTGCCTATAAAATACTACACCCAAGTATTAACATTCAACAAGAATTGGTTGACAAAGATAATTTTGCTTTTATTATTTCTTATGTTGGGTATTTTGCAGCATTAATTATAGCTATTGGTGGAGCAATTGTTGGAGAAAGTTATGATTTTATTACAGACATTCAACATATTTTTATTTACGGAATTATAGCCATACCATTATTACTATTAGCGGCTTGGATTAGCAACAAAGTTATCCTTAATAAATTCGATTTAAAAAAAGAAATCATCACCGATAAAAACGAAGGTTCAGGAGTTATTGAAGCAGCTATTTATATAGCAAACGGACTTAATTTATACGGTGCTTTAATTGGTGAATCTGAAACACTGTTCGAAGGAATATCTACTTTTTTAATTTATTGGATTATCGGAAATAGTGTACTTATTATCGCTTCTAAAATATTTATTGCTTGGATGAGCTATAGCATTCATGACGAAGTAGAAAAAGATAATGTTGCTGCCGGAATTAGTTTTTCTGGTGCCATATTAGCCATTGGAATTATTACGATGAACGCCATATTAGATCCTTTTGTAGATTGGACAACAACTATAATAGACATTAGTTTACAAACAGTATTAGGTTGTGTTTTATTGCCAGTAATGCGCGTTTTTGCAGACAAAATATTACTACCAGGAAGAAAACTTACGGATGAAATTATCAACCAAGAAAAACCAAATATTGGCGCCGGTTTGATTGAAGCTTTTGCTT
>CAYWOM010000048.1:0-7920 GCA_964459905.1 uncultured Polaribacter sp.
TTTAGAGCTTTAGAAAAAGATTTTCCTAATTTTAAATTCTTTATCGCTTTATCAGATCCTTTAGAAGTTGATAATTGGAAAGTAAAAAAAGACATTAATGATGAGACAGGAGACGGTTTTGTAGGCTTTATACATAATTGTGTAATAGATAATTATTTAAATCATCATGAGGCTCCAGAAGATATGGAATTGTATTTCTGTGGACCACCTTTAATGAACCAAGCAGTTCAAAAAATGGGAGAAGATTTTGGTATGCCAGATGAAAATATCCGTTTTGATGACTTTGGTGGATAGATTTTTAGCATTAACTACTGCCAAGGCAACAGTCTAAAAATAAAATAAACCGATACAGCAATGTATCGGTTTATTTATGCTTAAAAATTTAACCTTAGGCAGCTTATCATTTACTTTTAGGTAATATTGTAGAATATAGCATTTAAGAGATTATATACTTCTTTGCAATGATTAATGAACTAGTGTACTATTAAACTGTCTAGTTGATAAACAGGTTCTCCATCTACCTGTTCAAATATTTTAGAGAAATCCATAACATTATTAATGTTATCTAAACTACAAAGTAATGTAACAACAGCGGTTAAGCCATTAAATAAAAATTCTTTAGATCTTGGGTTTTGCGGTTTTGGGTTGTAATGACACAAAGGTGTTTTGAATCCGCAGGCATTTAAAAATACTTTTTCTATTTGTAAGATTTCATGCGGCGAATAACCATTAAATCTTCTTCCTAAATTCTGATGAACCGAACCAATATAATTTAACCGCAAAGAACCGTGTTCATTAGAAAGGTGTTTCCAGCTATCTAGGTTATCTAAAATATTACCAACGGCACAAGCGGTGCAATCTTCTGGATTTAATCTATTGTTGTGGTATGCATTGTACAATTTAATTAATGCCTGTTCTAATCTTCTAGTGGTTTTCATTGCTTAAAAATTTATACATCTCTAAATTAAGAAATTTTTATATAGTAATCAAATTGCTAATTATAATATTTAGAATAACACTAAATTATAAGATAGTCAGTTTTTTTCTGAATTGATTAAATTGTATTTTTGATTATTAGAATATGTTAGCATGAAACGCATAGAGAAAATTTTAAAGAAGAACAAGTACATCAAAATAAAATTAAAGAGAATTGCTACTAATCATCTAGAATTAAAAGCAACTATTAATGATGTAAAAGGTCGCTTTATTTTAGATACAGGTGCATCTAATTCTTGTGTTGGATTAGATTTAATTGAACATTTTAATTTAATTGCCGAAGAAAGTGAAACCAAAGCAGCTGGTGCAGGAGCAACAGATATGGAAACACAAAAATCAGAAAACAATCAACTTAAAATTGGCGATTGGAAAACAAATAAATGTCATTTAGTGTTATTTAACTTATCGCACGTAAATACTGCATTAACTCAACATAATGCTAATGAAGTACACGGAATTATAGGTGCAGATATTCTTCAAAAAGGTAAGGCATTTATAGATTATAGTAAAAATGTGCTGTACTTAAAAAAGACCAAAAAATAATTAATTTAAAAATAAAAAATAATGAGTTTGCAGAAACAAATAATGGATGAAATGAAAGCAGCAATGAAAGCAAAAAACACCATTGCACTTCAAGCTCTAAGAGCTGTAAAATCTGCTTTTTTATTGGCAAAAACAGAAACCGGTGTTCAAGAAGAATTAACTGAGGCACAAGAAATGAAAATTATTGCTAAGCAAGTAAAACAACGTAAAGACAGTGCAGCAATATTTTTAGAACAAGGAAGACAAGATTTAGCCGATCCAGAATTGGCGGAAATTGTAGTTTTAGAAAAATTTTTACCAGAAGCAATGCCTGAAGATAAAATTGAAGAAGTAGTAATCGCTACCATCCAAAAAACAGGAGCATCTGGCATGAAAGATATGGGAAAAGTTATGGGTATAGTTTCTAAAGAATTGTCTGGAAAAGCAGATGGCAAAGTAATTTCTATTTTAGTTAAAAAGAATTTAATGTAATTTTAGTTATACTTGTAAAAAAAGGATTGGCCACGTAGTTCAACTGGATAGAATATCAGATTTCGGCTCTGATGGTTGGGGGTTCGAATCCCTTCGTGGTCACTATTATAGTTAGCTAATGTATATATCTGTTTTTAAAATATATATACAGCTAATTATCAATATTAGATTTGTAAGGATATTTGGGATGTTTTTTAAATAAGAATTCTTGTAAAGTGTCTTGTACACTTTTTCTTTTCCTAAATTCATATTTTAAATTTGAATAAAAATATTTTAAATGTTCTTTAATCGATTTTTCTTTAATAAAAATAACGTTTTTTATGTTATAACTTGTAATGGCACCTTTACACATTGGGCATGGTTCATATGTAGTAATTAAAGTTAGAGAATCTTTGTTTAATTTTGAAAATGACAAATGACCAATATTTTTAAGTGCATTAGAAATGGCATTTATTTCAGCATGACCTCCAGCATTATTATATTTTAAAACAGTATTATAACCAACACCAATAACGTTTTTTTTATAAAGTAAAATACTACTTACAGGAATATCTAAATGATCAATGGCTTTTGTACCAAGTTCTTCTAACATTTTAATGTTTTGAGCACTAATTTTTTCAGTCGAAAATGTTCTGTACATATCTTGATTGAAAAGAAGAACAACCAAGAATATAATTATTAGAATTAAAAAAGGAGTTAATTTTATTTTTTCTTTCATAAGATATTCATCTTTTTTACAAAGATATTTGTGTGAAACTTATCTTTAGGAAATGTTTTTATAATCTCAATAATTTTATTTGAATCTACCCATTCTTTAATCTCAAATTTTGAATTTTCGTTTTTTGTATAATTAAATCGTGTATTTGTATCACTTATTAACTCAATTAATGGTAGCACCTTATCTAAAAATCCGGCTAGAAATTCAAATTCGATAATTGGAATATTGTATTTTAAGCTAGTTAAAATTTCACATTCATATCCTTCTACATCTATCTTACAAAAATGTGGTACCCCAAATTGCTGTATACAACTGTTTAAAGTTACCGTTTCTACAGTTTCTTTTTTATCCCAATTCATATAATTGCCATTATACGTGTTTTTAAATGTTTTAGAGAATGTTGCAATTTCTGAATGATTACTTAAATATAATTCTCTTGTTCCAGCTGTAATATCAATCCCTTTTATAAAATATTTAAAAGTAGTATCATTTTGCTTTTCAGCAATTTTTTGAAGAGAAGGTAAACAACTCTTTTGAGGCTCGAAAGCAATTACTTTAGCTCCGTTTTTTAAAAATATAATACTCTTAGCACCCACATTAGCACCAATATCGAAACAAAGGAAACCTTTGTGAATTAATTTTGAGTAAAATTTTGTTAATTTGTAAGAGGTGATAAATTTTCTTATCAAAATTATTTTTTTATAAAAGTATTTATTATTTATGTAAAAAAGCCGGTTTAAAGAATAAAAGTTATTGCTGCTTAAAACAGATGTGTTAATAGTATTTAGAACATAAAATTTATTTTATTAGTGAAGCATTTTCTAGAATTAAATTATTATCAATTTCCAACTAATAACCTTTCCGATATTTTAAATAAAGCAAAAGCCAATGTTGGGTATTTATTTTTTTTATCGAAATATTATTTAAAAACTACAGCTATTTTTCAGGGTTTAGATAATGAAGCTCTAAATAAAGATACTGTCATTTTTTTACTACTAGAAGCAAAAGGTTTTAATAGATTTAGTCATTTTATAAGATTACACCAAAAAGTTATAAGTTTAAAACCAGATTATATTTTAATTCACGGTTTAAGATATGGGCTTTATAGCTTCTTCTTAAAAAAAATACTACCAAATTCAATAATTATTGTTCAAGTACATGGGTTTGCAAGGGCACCTAAAAGGATAAAAAAAATGCTTTATAAATGGATAAGTCTATTTGTTGATGGCTATATTTTTACTGGGCGTAATAATGCAAAAGATTGGATTGAAACGCATGTTTTTCCAAAAGAAAAACTTTTTGAAGTTATGGAGGGTTCTACTGATTTTTGTTTAGATAAAAAATCAATAAAACAAAAAGGAAGCTTCTTGTGGGTTGGTAGACTCGATAAAAATAAAGATCCATTAACAATTTTAAATGCCTTTAAAGATTATTTAAACTTTAATCCAGAGGCAAGATTATCGATGGTTTATAATGACAATACGTTACTTTCTGATGTAAAAAACCTATTAAATAACTCAATAAAATTAAAACAAAGCGTTTTTTTAATTGGGGAATTAGATCATGTTGCTTTACAAAAATTATACAGAAAAAGTCAGTTTTTTGTTTTAGGTTCGCATTATGAAGGCAGTGGATATGCACTTTTAGAAGCGATGGCTTGTGGCTGTATTCCTATAGTTACTAAAATTCCGTCCTTTAAATTTATGACGGATAATGGTAGTTGTGCGTTGTTATTTCAATCGGGTAATAAACAAGGATTATTAGCGCAATTAAAACAGACAGATAAAATAGATCTTATAGACTATCAACAAAAAGTAATTGCTCAGTTTCAAAATAAATTATCATTTAAGGCTATAGCAAACGATGTTTTTAAAGCTTTTAAAGAACTATCTAATAGAAAAGATTGTAAATAGTAGCTACGGTATCATCAATCTTAAAAAGGTGTACTCTTTGTGTATTTACGTTTTCTGAATTTAAAATTTTAGAAATTTTAGAGATGATTTCTAAATTTTTTTCTGAATAATAATAATTAGATACCACTTCTTCTTTAGAAGTAATATTAAAGGTACTAACAACGTTACATCCGCTATACAATGCTTCTTGTATTACCATCGGATTTCCCTCGAAATTTGAGGTATGTAGTAATAATTTAGAGTTATTTAGCAAATTTATAACGTCTGCGTTTTTTTGATATCCAAGAAGTTGTATGGTGTTTTTAAGTTTTAATCGTTCTATTTTTTCTTGGAGTTCTTTTTTTTCTTCACCATCACCACAGATAATTACTTTTAAATTTGGGTTTGTTTTTTTAAGTTCAAAAACTACATCAATAAATCGCCCATAGTTTTTTAAGGGACCAAGATTTCCAACGCCAATAATATCATACATTCTTGTTGTATGATTTAAATTTGGAAAATTTTTAGAATTTATGGCAACATTTGCAATATTAGGACTTAGTAAATTATGATTTTTAAATAATAATTGCTGATGATTTTTACCAACACAAATTAAACTTTCTGCCTTTGGACGAGCAAACTTTAGAAATTTATTTGAGGTTTTAACATCTTGACCTTGCAGCCAAGTAAAATGCTTTTTTTTATAGAAATTGGCAAGTATTTTTCCTATGATTGCTGTTTGTCCGTACCAAAAAGAAAGTATGCCATCATAATTATTTTTTTTATAAAGGTACAAGGCAAATTTTATGCTTCTAAAAAATCGAAAAATAGGATGCAGTCCTTTTTTAAAATTGCCACCAATAGCATAAATAGTTATATTATCAATGGTGTAAACACTTCTTTTAAAAGGGTAGTTTAAGGTTAAAATATCTATTTTAACATCTTTGTATTTCTTTGAAAAGTAAGTAGAAAACTGATAAATAAAGGGCACAATTGTATCGTCTTCTTTCGATTTTGGAAAAAGAGGAATTATAAATAGTAATTTTTTACTCATTGCTAATACTACTATTTGTTTCTAAGTTAAAATATACGCCTGCATAATCTAATATTAATTTACTATGAGATACAGCAATAATGGTTAGTTTATCTTTAGAACACAATTGTTTTAAATAAGTAAGTATCTTTTTTTCTAAACTTTCATTTAACTGATTTGTAGCTTCATCTAATAATAAAATTTTTGGTTTAGAATACAAAGCTCTAATTAATGCAATTCGTTGTTTTTGTCCGCCAGATAGTGTTTTACTATCAATATCTAATTCGGTTTCTAAACCATTTTTTAAGTTCTTAAACCAGTCTTTTAATTCAAATAGTTCTAATAAAAGGTAAATATGGTTTAGGTCTAATTTTTGGTTAGAGTTCATTATTATATTTTCTTTTAGACTTCCTTTAAATAAAAAAGGTTGCTGAGGAACAATACTTATAAATGGTAAAAAACTAGTGCTATTTACTTTTTTATTATCAATTAAAAAATATCCTGATTTTATAGGTAATAACCCTGTTATAAAACGAAGTAGTGTCGTTTTACCAATACCCGATTTTCCGGTAACAGCTATAAAGTTTCCTTTGGTAATTTTTATATTTATTTTATCTAGTATTAAAGAATTAGTATCATACCCAAAAGATACATTATTTAATTCTATGTGTTTAATAAATGTGTTTTTATCATTATTTATTTTGGTGTTTAAATTATATTTAGATAATATATCTACAGTGTGTTTATTGGCTTTTATATCTAAAATAGAAGTTATTATTTTATTAAATGACGGAATTAACTTAATAATGGCACTAATTAAAAATGATAATAAAATAAAATCGATCTCAATAAAATTATTTAACTGAGTTTGTAAAATAAGAAGCGCAATACCTATAATTATAATAATTTCAAAATAACGAATATTAGATTGTTTATAAGCGCTTAAAAGAGATAATTGTTTGTTGTGGCTTTCGTTAGATTTTGTAAACCGCTGCTCAAACTCACTTTCTGAATTTGCGCTTTTAATTTGTAAAAAACCATTAAAAACATTCATAATTTGATTGAGTGTTTCTTTATATGATTTCGCAATTGATACGTTTAATCCTTCAATTTTACTATTTCTAAGTTTTAATAAAATAAAACCTCCAATCGTAATAAATAAGATCGAAATTAACGTTGTGGTAGGTTTTATACATATACTAACAATGGCAATAATTAGTAGAATAAAAAACTCTGAAAGAATAAAATAAAACGACAACAATATATGGTTTCCAAATACTATTGGTAGTTTTTGAAAATCTCTTAATAAAGCACCTTTATCTTGTGTAATTTGACCTAAATAATCGCCATAAAAATAATTTTTTATTAGTTTTTTAGAAATTTCAGAACCAATAGAATAAATAAATTTAGACTGTTTAAAAATTATTTTTGCTTGCAAGTAATTTTTTAAAATGAAGAAAAATATTAGAAAAACAAGACTGGCAATAATGTGACTTTGTTTTATTGTGATAGAAAAATTTTCTTCAAAAAAATTAATTGCTAAAGAGTTGTCTAAAAGTAATAGCAAATAAGGAGCAAGAACCGCAATTGAAATAAAATCTAAGATCGAATTTAAAAAGGAAATGACAAAGAAATAGGGTAGCCTTTTTCTTTTTTCAGTTGGAATTAATTTAATTGTTTTTTTTAAAAATGATTTCAAAAGCCTTAATTTATGATAGTTTTAATTGTGTAAATGCCAACTCTTATATTTTCATAAAAATATTTTATTTTCCCTTTAAAAAGAAAAAACAAACCATTGCCTATTAATGACCAGATAAAAAATAGTTGATTTTTAAAAGTAAAAAAAAATAATTTTTTTAAAAAATAACTGAGCGCTTTTGTGCGTTCATAATATTGTTTTGAAAACTCTAATCTATTACTTTTTTCTTTATAATGCTTGTACGGAACCCTTTTTAATATGTGAATTTTATTTTTAAGTTCATTTATTTTTAAGGTAACATCATAATTGTCTCCTAAACCGTGTTGCTGTAAGTTTTCATCAAATAAATTTTGTTTTAGTTTTATTGATTTAATCATAGCACCTTGAAGACTGTAAATAGTAGTTTTAGATATGGTCTTAGAAAAGTTACACACTACTGGCCAACCAGCTTTAGATAATGTGTTTCCTTTTTTTAGGTATGCATTAATAAGATATTTTGAAATACTATTTTTTGGTTTTTTAGCTGCCAAATTAGACCATATAGGAAGTCCGAAAATATAATTAAAAC
>CAYWOM010000049.1:0-7885 GCA_964459905.1 uncultured Polaribacter sp.
CTTTAAAGCATCTGCAGCTACTTTAATATCATTTTCTACAGCTCTGGTTAACCCACAAACTGTTGCATTTTTTATGATTTTTGAAATTTCGGAAACCGATTTAAAATCACCTGGGCTAGAAACAGGAAAACCCGCTTCTATTACATTAACACCTAACAGGTCTAATCTTTCCGCAATTATTAATTTCTGATTTGTATCTAACTTACAACCTGGCACTTGCTCGCCATCTCTTAGCGTAGTATCAAAAATTTGTACTTTATTGTCTTGCATAATTTCTGTAAAGATTATCTTTATAATAAAATCAAATGTATATATTGTAATTTCTAAAAACAGATTTTTTTAGCGATTTATATGATTTCTAATTTGCTTTATAAAATTACAAACACCTAATTAACAACTCTTTATGAGTAATATCATTACATCAGCCAGTCAGCAAAATGATGCTCTTTTTGTACTTATTAAGTCTTTAACTAAATCAGAAAAAAGGCAATTTAATCTATATGTAGGTAGATTAGATGGTAATATTGATGCTAAATTTTTCTCTTTATTTAAATTTTTAGAGAAATTAAAAGGGTACGATGAAAAGGTAATTATTAGCAGCGGTATTGTTTCTAAACAACAATTATCAAACTTAAAAGCGCATTTATACAAACAAATTTTAATAAGTTTACGCTTAAATCCTGCGCATAAAAACATTCGTATTCAAATTAGAGAACAATTAGATTTTGCGACCGTTTTATACCAAAAAGGACTCTACAAACAAAGTTTAAAATTATTAGATAAAGCCAAAAATTTAGCCTTAGATAATGAAGAAAAAAACATCGCTTACGAAATTGTAGAACTAGAAAAAGTAATTGAAACACAATACATTACACGAAGCTTAAGTAATAGAGCAGATCAACTTTCTGTACAAGCAAAAGAATTAAGTCAGCACAATGTTATTGCCAGTAAATTATCTAATTTATCGCTGCAATTGTATAGCTATTTATTGCAAAGTGGTTATGTAAAAAACGAAAAAGAGCTGCAATTTGTAAATACTTATTTTGCTGATAGACTACCAAAATATGATTTTCAAGATTTAGGTTTTAGAGAAAAACTGTGGTTGTACAAAGCGCATTTATGGCATAGTTTTTTAATTCAAGATTTTTTACAAAGCTATAAATACGCCAGCAAATGGGTTGGCTTGTTTAAAGAAAACAAAAAGTTTATTATACTGCATCCTGTTTTTTATTTAAAAGGAAAAAACTACTTATTAGAAGCCTCTTTCTTTGTTAAAAAAGTGTCTACTTTTAAAAAAGAATTATTGCTATTTGAAGAAGATATTGCAGCTAGTAAAATTCCATTAAACATAAATACAGAGCTTTTAATTTTTCAATATTTATACTCAAACAAACTGCATTTACATTTTTTAGAAGGTACTTTTTCTGAAGGCGAATATTTAGTAGAAATTATAAATGAAAAAATTAACAAATACAGCAATCGATTAGACAATCATTACGTGGTAATGCTGTATTACAAAATTGCTTGCTTGTATTTTGGAATGGGTAAAAACGAACTATGTATTGCTTATTTGCAAAAAATAATTCGTTCTAAAAACATAGGTTCTGCAGAAGATTTGCAATGTTTTGCACGTGTTTTAAACTTAATAGCACATTATGAATGTGGTTTAGATTACGATTTAGAAAGGCAATTTATAGACACCTATAAATTCTTACTAAAAATGGAAAACTTACAAGAGGTTCAAAAAGAATTTATAACTTCTATTAGAGCTTTAAGCGATGTTTATCCGCATGAAATAAAAAAAGAGTTTAAAAAAATACACACCCGTTTAAAGAAGTTTGAAAATCATCCGTATGAAAAACGCGCTTTTTTGTATTTAGATATTTTATCTTGGTTAGAAAGTAAAATTGAAAACAAACCTATTTCTTTAATCATTAAAGAAAAACTAAGTAAAACATCAAAATAATAATAATTTCATATTTTAATTATATTAATTTTGCAAATAACATATTAATTGATAGTTAAAAGAAAATAAACAGTATTTTAAGAACGCTACTTTAAATAATAATAATATTTTTGCTCTGTGAATATTTCTAACTGCAACATAAAAACCTTTAAAACTATGACTATAGTTGGTATTTCTATGGGAAATATTACAGCTACTTCTACAACAATTACCCTTTAGGGGTTATTCAATAGTATACAAACACAGGTTCGCATTATTTCGATAAAAATCGAAAAAACTAATAAATAATTAATTTTCATTAAGAGATATAAAAATGAAAGTATTAAAATTCGGCGGTTCATCGGTCGCAAATTCAGAAAACATAAAAAAGGTTTTAGCAATTGTTAAAGAAACTTCTAAAACAACCAAGGTTGCCGTGGTAGTTTCTGCTTTTGGCAAAACCACCAACGCATTAATTGAAGCTGCAAATTTAGCAGCTACAAAAAATGATAGCTATAAAGAAGTTTTAGAAAAACTAGAAACACATCATTTTAATGTAATTAAAGAATTAATTCCGGCTCAAAATCAGCAGGAAATAATTAGCTATGTTAAAGAACTTTTTAATCATTTAGCAACCATTTACAAAGGCTGTTTTTTACTACAAGAATTAACACCAAAAACCTTGGCAACTATTTCTGGTTTTGGCGAATTATTTTCTTCTTACATTATTGCTAAAGCGTCTAATGTAGCCATAGAAACTGAATATAAAGACAGTAGAAATTTAATTATTGCTTCTGATACTTATTTAAATGCCGTTGTAGATTTTAACGCAACAAACAAAAATATACAACAATACTTTAATGGCAAAAACAAACAAGTTACGCTTTTACCTGGTTTTGTTGCAAGTACTAAAGAAGGTAAAACTACTACTTTAGGGCGTGGCGGATCTGATTATACTGCCGCAATTATTGCTGCTGCTGTAAATGCGAGTGAATTGCAAATTTGGACCGACGTTAGTGGTATGTATACCGCCAACCCAAGTGTGGTAAAACAAGCTTTTCCGATTCCTCATATTTCGTATCAAGAAGCTATGGAATTGTCGCATTTTGGCGCAAAAGTAATCTATCCGCCAACAATACAGCCGGTGCTTAAAAAGGAAATTCCTATTTGGATTAAGAATACTTTTTCTCCAGAAGACGCCGGAACTTTAATTGCCCAAGAAACTAGCAATAATAAGCCTGTAAAAGGAATTAGCCATATAGAAAACATTACTTTAATTACCTTAGAAGGAAGCGGAATGGTTGGTATTCCAGGGTTTTCTAAGCGTTTATTTGAAGCGCTTTCTTTTCATAATATTAACATCATTTTAATTACACAAGCTTCGTCTGAATTGTCTATTTGTATTGGTATTGCTGATGAAGATGCCCAAAAAGCAAAAACAATAATCGATGAAACTTTTGAGTTTGAAATTCAACAGCAAAAAGTAAATCCTGTTGTTTTAGAACAAGATTTGTGCATTATTGCTTTAGTGGGCGATAAAATGAAAAATCATCAGGGTTTAAGCGGACAAATGTTTAGTTCTTTAGGAAAAAACAACGTAAATATTAGAGCAATTGCCCAAGGTTCTACAGAAAAAAATATTTCTGCCGTTATTAATAAAAGCGATACAAAAAAGGCTTTAAATACTTTACATGAGCAGTTTTTTGAAGAAAAAATAAAACAACTTAACTTATTTGTAACCGGTGTTGGAAATGTTGGCGAACGCTTTTTGGCGCAATTAGAACAGCAGAAAAAACATCTAAAGAAAAACCTAAAATTAAATATTCGTGTCATCGGGTTGTCTAATTCTAGAAAAATGATTTTTAATGAAAAAGGAATCGATTTAAAGAATTGGAAAACAGCACTAGAAAACGGAGAACCTACAAGTTTAGATGCCTTTTTTACAAAAACAAAAAGCGTAAATTATAGAAATAGTGTTTTTGTAGACAATACAGCAAATCAAGCAGTTTCCGAAGTCTATGAAAAATATTTAAGAGAAAGTATTGGCGTAGTTACTTGTAATAAAATTGCCTGTGCATCTAGCCTAAATAATTATAAAACACTAAAAGAAGTTTCTAGAAAATACAATGCACCTTTTTTGTTTGAAACCAATGTTGGTGCAGGTTTACCAATTATAGATACTCTTAAAAACTTAATTAATTCTGGAGATAGGGTTCATAAAATTCAAGCTGTTTTGTCTGGAAGTTTAAACTTTGTATTTAATAATTTTAATGAAAGTGCAACATTTAATGATGTTGTAGCACAAGCACAAAAAGAAGGCTATACAGAACCAGACCCAAAAATTGATTTAAGTGGTGTAGATGTTGCTAGAAAAATTTTAATTCTTGCCAGAGAAAGTGGCTACGATTTAGAATTAAACAATATTTCTAAAAATGCTTTTCTCCCAGAAGAAAGTTTAAGCACATCTAATAATGAAGATTTTTACACATCTTTAACTAAGAATGAAACTCATTTTCAACAACTATTTAAAGAAGCAAATGATAAAAATTGCAGATTAAAATATGTTGCCGAATTTGTTAATGGAAAAGCAAATGTTGGTCTGCAACACATTCCTGCAGAGCATCCTTTTTATAATCTAGAAGGAAGCGATAATATTGTGTTGTTTTTTACAGACAGATACCCACAAAACCCTTTAATAATAAAAGGAGCTGGCGCTGGTGCAGATGTTACCGCTTCTGGTATTTTTGCCGATATTATTAGAATAGGAAATATTTAATATTTAGTAAAAAATGAATTATTTAAAAATCTTTGCTCCGGCAACTGTTGCCAATGTTTCTTGCGGATTCGATTCTATGGGTTTTGCTGTTGATGCCATTGGCGATGAAATGACCTTTACTAAAACAGCAGAAAAAGGCGTAAAAATAACCAAAATTACAGGCGCAGATTTAACCTATAATATTAATGAAAATGCGGCAAGTGCTGTGGTTAAAAAAATATTAGAAGATGCAAAGGCAAATTTTGGTATAGCACTAACCATACACAAAGGTTTTTCTCCTGGAAGTGGTTTAGGAAGTTCTGCTGCAAGTGCTGCGGGTGCTGCTTTTGGTGTAAATCAATTTTTAGAGACTAAATATTCTGAACTAGAACTTACAAAATTTGCCATGTTTGGCGAAAAAGTTGCTTGCGGATCTGCAATAGCAGATAATGTTGCGGCAGCAATTTATGGTGGTTTTATATTGGTTAGAAGTTACGAGCCTCTAGAAATTGTAAAAATTCCGGTACCCGAAGAATTAAGAGTGGTTGCTATTCATCCTCAAATAGCCATAAAAACAAAAGATGCAAGAGCCGTTTTACCCAAAGAAATTCCGTTAAAAGACGCAGTTACACAATGGGCAAATGTAGGTGGTTTAATAAGCGGATTATACACAAAAGACTATCAATTAATTAGAAATTCTTTAATAGATGTTGTTGCAGAACCTGCTCGTAAATCTTTAATTCCGTTTTTTGATGATGTAAAAAATGCAGCCCTAAAAGCGGGTGCTTTAGGCGCAGGAATTAGCGGTTCTGGCCCCACTATTTTTGCACTATGCAAGGGCAATGAAAGTGCCAAAAAAGTTTACAATTCAATAAATGAAACGTATAAAAAAACTGAAATTAACTTTGAATTGTTTATTTCAAAAGTGAATGCAGAAGGAATGAAAATTTTAAAAAACAATTAGTAAATAGCTGGTTGTTGATAGACTCAACAGCACTAATTAATAAAAACCAATTACTAAACACTACTATTGATGAACTATTACAGTTTACACCATAAATCGCCAAAAACAACATTTAAAAACGCTGTTGTACAAGGGCTTGCAAAAGATAGGGGAATATACTTCCCAGAAACAATTACACCTCTTTCTAAAGATTTTATCGAAAACATTACTTCTTATTCTAATCAAGAAATTGCTTTTGAAGTAATTAAACAATTTGTTGGTGATGAAATTCCGACAAAGAAGTTAAAAGAAATTATAGAAGAAACCGTTTCTTTCGATTTTCCTTTAGTAGCTATTAACCATAATATTGCTTCTTTAGAATTATTTCATGGGCCAACAATGGCTTTTAAAGATGTTGGCGCTAAATTTATGGCAAAGTGTTTAGAATATTTTAACCAAGGCAACACAGAAGAAGTTACCGTATTAGTGGCAACTTCTGGAGATACAGGTGGCGCAGTTGCCAATGGCTTTTTAGATGCAAAAGGGATAAATGTTGTTATTTTATATCCTTCAGGAAAAGTAAGCGATATTCAAGAAAAACAGCTTACCACACTTGGTAAAAATATAACAGCACTAGAAGTAGATGGTGTTTTTGATGATTGCCAAGAAATGGTAAAAACTGCTTTTTTAGATGAAGAAATTACCAAAACACTAACCTCTGCAAATTCTATAAATGTTGCGCGTTGGTTGCCACAAATGTTCTATTTTTTCTTTGCTTATAAAGAATTAAAGAAGCTAAATAAAGAATTAGTGTTTTCTGTACCAAGTGGTAATTTTGGAAATATTTGTGCCGGAATTATGGCGCAAAAATTAGGTTTACCCGTAAAACATTTTGTGGCATCAACCAATGTAAATGATACAGTTCCTAATTATTTAATTGATGGTAAATACAATCCAAAACCATCTAAAGCTACCATTTCTAATGCAATGGATGTTGGTAACCCAAGTAATTTTATACGAATACAAGAATTGTTTAATAATAATTTAGAAGCTCTTAAAAGTACTTTTTCTTCGTATAGCTTCTCTGATGATGAAACTCGTTTAACAATGAAAAAAATTTACCAGCAGTCTGGTTATGTTGCAGAACCTCATGGCGCAATTGGTTATTTAGGTTTAAAAAAATACGGTTTGCAAGAGAACGAGTATGGTGTATTTCTAGAAACTGCTCACCCAGTTAAGTTTTTAGATGTTGTAGAAGACACTTTACCAGTTAAAATAGAAATACCAGCACAAATTAAAAAAGTAATTAATAATAAAAAAGTTGCTATAAAAGCAACCTCTTATAAAGATTTAAAGGCTTTTTTAATGAAAAAATAAGAAACAAAAGTTTTATAAATGTAAAAAGTCCTAATAAATTAAATTTATTAGGACTTTTTTGTTGGCCTACAAGGACTCGAACCTTGAATGTCGGTACCAAAAACCGGTGTGTTACCAATTACACCATAGGCCAATACTCTAACGAGGCTGCAAATTTAATCCAAAGTTTTAATCCCACAAACATTTTTTAATAAAATTTTCATTTAACAAAGTTTTATGAGCATTTACGCATTCATTAAAACAACTTCATTCTTATTATATTCGTAATTATTAGTAAATTCGCCACAGATTATTATCGAATTATGACATCAGAAAATTTTAAAAAGTGGAACATCATTCTAGGATGGGTTGCATTTATAATTGCTTTAATTACCTATACCTTAACGCTAGAACCAACTGTTAGTTCCTGGGATTGTGGCGAATACATTGCCACATCTGTAAAATTACAAGTTGGGCACCCTCCTGGCGCGCCACTTTTTCAAATGTTGGGCGCATTTTTTGCCATGTTTACTAGTGATGTAACAGAAATTGCAAAAATGGTAAACTTCATGTCTGCTTTGGCAAGTGCGTTTACAATTCTGTTTATGTTTTGGACAATTAGTAATTTAGCCAAAAAACTAGCATTAAAAACAGGTAAAATATCCGAAGGAAAATACATTGCCATTTTGGGTAGTAGTTTGGTTGGGGCTTTGGCCTACACCTTTTCCGATAGTTTTTGGTTTAGCGCAGTAGAAGGAGAAGTATATGCCATGTCATCATTTTTAATGGCATTATTATTCTGGTTAGGTTTAAAATGGGAAACAGAAATTAATACACCAAGAGGCAACAAATGGCTCATTCTTATTTCTTTTGTGGTTGGCTTGTC
>CAYWOM010000050.1:0-7815 GCA_964459905.1 uncultured Polaribacter sp.
AATCTGCAAAGTAGTTATAATCTACTGTTATTGATGTTTTATCCCAAAATTTATAAAGTAATCCTAAAGCAGCAGTTGTTTGCGCTGCATCTGATACTTTTAAACCAGCAACAAGTAAATCTAAAGTACCTCTTTGTTGTTGATTTTCATCAAAAATTGGCACATCGATTAAGTCATTGTCATTGGTCCAATCTCCTAAAGATAGCATTCCTGTAAAGTTTAATTTATCAGAAGGCTTATACGTAAAATCGAATTCTACACCTTGATGTAATGCGTCTACGCCTAATAAGTTAGCAGTAAAATCTTCTGATCCTGTAACTGCTGGGTCTGCATTAATTCTTCTTGAAAAACTTCTGTCATTCCACTGTGTTCTATATAGGTTTACATTAGCAGCAAATTTTTCGCTTCTAACACCATATCCTAATTCTAAACTAAAGATTTTTTCATTTTCTGCATCAGCATTTACTGTTGTATTATTAAAACCTTGATACACTGCATCAAAATTTGCAGGTCTTTCAAAATAACCAATGTTAGCAAATACATTTTTAACATCGTCTATTCTATAATTTGCACCACCTTTAGTACTGTAACCATTTAAAATTACTTTATCTGTAGTTGCTATATCTCTGCCAGCTTCTGTACTTAAATCATATTGAAAATAATCTACTCTTTGGTAAGAACTTCTTTGAACAGAAGTAGAAACAAATGCATTAAAATCTTCGGTACCGTATTCTAATTGGCCAAAGAAACCTAACCAACCTACATTACCATCATTATTATAGCCCATTATATCGCCAACTTGTAGCGCATCACTAGTTCTATTTATATTATTTCCAACCCCATTATTATCTACATCTAAGAAATACTGACCTCCTAATAAATCGGTTACTTCTCTATAATGTTTTCCTGTATAAGTTCTCCAATCTACACCTGCAATTAAGTCTAAATTTTCTGATAATTCTGTTTTAAAGGTAGACAAAACACCATACCATTCGTGGTCGTTTCTTGAAGCTCTTAAAATTGCTTCAGAACCTAAAGCACCATTTGCTCTGTTTATAGAAACAATATTATCAAAATCTACAGGTTGGTCTGCACCACCAATTCTTTGATTAAATAAATCTCTGTTAGTACCCGCAGTACCACCACCACCACCAGAACCAAAGGATGCATATACTGCAGTTGATAAAGAGCTTACATCGCTAATTGTCCAATAATGATTTAAAGAAGTTTGTGATTTGTGATAAAAATTATCTTCTATTGAAGTTGCTTGACCATTTTTATAACCCCAATCTGGATTAAAACGAATACCTGATTGTGCATTTCTAATGGTTTCAACTGTACTTCTGTTTTGTCTTTGACCATGTCTTTGTGGTGCTCCAAAAGTTGTAAAAGATAATTTGTGGCTATCATTTAATTCTTTTGTAAAGTTTACAAAGTAGTTATATCCATTAAACTGCGTTCCGTCTACATAACCTTCTCCAGATGTTTTAGAAAAAGAAACTGTTGCAGCAAAACCACTGTCCATTAATCCTGTTGATAATGTAAAACCATATTTTTGAAATCCATCATTTCCAGTAGAAGCAATAATATTACCTCCTTTTTCTATATCTGATGTTTTTGATAAAATATTAATAGTACCACCAATAGAAGGCACCGCTACTTTAGCAGCTCCTAAACCTCTTTGTACTTGCATTGCAGATGTAACATCTGCTAAACCAGCCCAGTTAGACCAGAAAACTCTTCCGTTTTCCATATCATTAACTGGTACTCCGTTAATCATAACTGCAACGTTTTCAGAATTAAAACCACGTAAATTAATTCTACCATCTCCAAAACCACCACCAGATTTAGTAGCATATACTCCAGGTGTAGATTTTAATACTTCAGGAAATTCTTGAGAACCTAACTTTCTTTCAATATCAGCTGCTTTTATTGTAGAAACAGCAACTGGCGTTTTTCTATCAATAGCAAATGATGTTGCCGTTAACACAATTTCATCTAAACTTGCATCTTCTTCTAATTGAATAGCACCTAAAGTTGCTTTTGAAGAAGAAAAAATAATTTCTTTTGTTTTGTAGCCAATAAATGAAACTACAACTGTACCAGAATTTGTGGTTGCTTTTAATGTAAACTTACCATCAAAATCTGTTGAAACTCCGTTTGTTGTTCCTTTTACAACAACACTAGCTCCTGGTAATGGTTGGTTGGTATCATCTACAACCGTACCTGTAATTTTAGTTTGTCCTAAAACTGTAGCCGACACTAAAAGGAGCGCTACAAATAATAAGTTTTTAAAATTTTTCATTGTTTAAATTTATATTATTAAATGTTTTTGCAAAAATCTTCTTTTCACAGGGTTCTAATGTTAATTTAGTGTTAAGTTTTAACAAAAAATTAAGACAGGTAAATGTAATGATATTAACCCTTAATAACTGTAAATAAGCAACTTATATATAAAAAAATATTAACAAAAAGCTAGCAAAAGGTTAAAACTATTGTTTTTTTAACTTTTAACCACCTACATCATTAAGCTTTTAGTAATTTTTTCGCTAATTCTTTACCTAATTCTACACCAAATTGATCATAACTATAAATATTCCACAAAATGCCTTGGGTAAATATTTTGTGCTCATATAAGGCCACTAATTTACCTAAAGATTTTGGTGTTAATTTATCAAAAAGTATAGCGTTACTTGGTCTGTTTCCTTCAAAAACTTTAAAAGGTAAAAGCGCTGCAATTTTATCTTCATTACCAGAAAATTTTAGTTCTAAATGTACCTCTTCTTTTGTTTTACCAAAAGCTAAAGCTTCTATTTGGCCATAATAGTTTGCCATTAATTTTTTGTGATGATCTGTTAAACCATACAAAGATTCTTTATACCCAATAAAATCTGAAGGTATTAACTTAGTGCCTTGGTGCACTAATTGCATAAAGGCGTGTTGCATATTTGTACCAGTACTTCCCCAAACAATGGTTCCGGTTTGGTAGTCTATTTTATTTCCGTTTCTGTCCACTCCTTTTCCGTTACTTTCCATAATGGCTTGTTGCAAATACGATGGCAGTTTAGATAAATATTGAGAATATGGCAACACTGCTTCTGATTCTGCGCCGTAAAAATTGTTGTACCAAATACTTAGTAACGCTAAAAGAACAGGTATGTTTTTATCGAAATCTGTAGTTCTGTAATGGATATCCATTTCTTCTGCACCATCTAATAAAGCTCTATAATTATCAAATCCTACGGATAAACTAATTGACAAACCTACGGCAGACCATAATGAAAAACGCCCACCTACCCAGTTCCACATTGGAAAAACATTAGCTTTATCGATACCAAAATTAACTACTGCTTCTAAATTTGTAGATACTGCTACAAAGTGTTTTGGAATATCGAAAATTGTTGCCGATTTTAAAAACCAATTTTTAAGGGTTTCTGCATTGGTAATGGTTTCTTGTGTGGTAAATGTTTTAGAAACAATTACAAATAGCGTGGTTTCTGGATTTAGTTTCTTTATTACTTCAGAAACATGATCTCCGTCTATATTTGACACAAAATGTGTTGTTAATTGATTTTTATAGTATTGTAATGATTCTACAATCATATCTGGCCCTAAATCAGACCCTCCAATACCTATATTAACAACGTCTGTAATTGCTTTACCTGTATAGCCTTTCCATTTACCAGAAATTACTTTATTAGAAAAGCTTTTAATTTTTCTTAGTGCGGTTTGTATTTGTGGTTTTATATTTTTTCCATCAACAAAAACAGCTTCGTCAGAAGTACTTCTTAAAGCAGTATGTAAAACTTCTCTGCCTTCTGTTACATTAATTATTGCTCCAGAAAATTGCTTTTCAATGGCGTCTTTTAAATCTACTTCATTTGCCAATTCTACTAATAAATCAAGTGTTTCTTTGGTAATTCTGTTCTTAGAAATATCAACTAAAAGATCATCAAATTTTATAGAAAAATCTACAGTTCTATTTGCATCTTTGTATAACTCTTTAATACTAGTATTTTTAGTATCATTAAAGTGATTTGTAAGCTTTTGCCAAGCTTTAGTTTTGGTTGGATTGGTGTTTTTTAAAGCCATTTTTTAATTTTTTGCAATACTT
This sequence comes from uncultured Polaribacter sp., assembly GCA_964459905.1. Taxonomy (GTDB): domain Bacteria; phylum Bacteroidota; class Bacteroidia; order Flavobacteriales; family Flavobacteriaceae; genus Polaribacter. Next base: position 4,115 of record CAYWOM010000050.1, read on the forward strand.
TCTATTACTGCTGGTTCTGGCACAGAAAGTAAATTATTATCTAGTTGGTATTTTAGAGGTTTTACAAACTCTAAATATTTGGGTTTTATACTTTTCTTTAAAGGCGCTGCTGCGGGTAATTTTTGTTTAAACGGATCTACTTCTTTTCCGTTTTTCCAAAAACGATAACAAACATGTGGGCCTCCAGAATTTCCGGTCATTCCTACCCAGCCAATTACATCTCCTTGTTTTACAAATTGCCCTTTTTTAACTTTACGTTTTTTCATGTGTAAATATTGGGTAGAATAGGTGCTGTTATGTTTAATTTTTACAAATTTACCATTGCCGCCTCTTGTTGTAGATTCAGAAACAGTTCCGTTTGCAGTTGCTAAAATTGGTGTGCCAATATTTGCAGCAAAATCTGTGCCTCTGTGTGGTTTAATTCTATTGCCATAATAAGCAATTCTTCTTTTTAAATTGTATCGAGAAGATATTCTGTATTGAAATTTAATTGGCGATTTTAAAAACTGACTTCTCAACATATTGCCATCATCATCATAATACTCGGTAATTCCTTTTATAGAGTCTGCCAAAAACCTGTAAGCATAAAAATTTTTTCCTCTGTGATTAAAAACAGCCGCTTTTACCTCTCCATAACCCGCAAAAAAGTTGTTTTTAATATACTTTTCTTCAAAAATAATTTTAAACGAATCTCCTTTTTGAAGTTTATAAAAATCTAAGGTCCAAGCATAAATATCTGCCACTGTGTTTGTTAAATTTGGCGATAAACTTAAGCTATCCATAGCATTAGATAGACTCGAATAAATTTTGCCCTCTATAATTTTTTGAACCGTATTTATTGGCTGAAGATAGGTATGTGCTGTAATTATAGAGTCTTTAAAATCTACAACAGTTGCTTTTATTTTATCATTTTTATAGATAAAAACTTTTGCTTCTTGTAAAGAATCTTTACTTGCTAAAATGGTATAAGGTTTACCTGCTCTAACCCTTCTAACATCAAAAAATTCTTTTATAGATGTGGCAATTTTATTTATTTTAGGATAAAACACATGGTGTCTGTCTAATATGGTTCCAAAACTTTCGCCACTTTTAATAGTGTCTTGAATAACGGTATAATCATCAATTTTATAACCATATCTGTACTCTGGTGCTAAAATGATTGTTTTTTCAGTTATCGGAATTTTTTCTTCTTTTTTACAAGATGAAAAAGAAAGAATAAGTAGTAAAAGGGAGATTATTTTTTTCAAGAAAAGACTATTAAGTAATAGTTCTCAAAAGTACAAATAAAATTGATGTATTCTATATCTAATTGCGTAAGTTAGTAAATAGGTTTTGTTAAAATTATCTAAAAATAATTTATTGCTTCTTAAACGGATTTGCCAAACCTTTATAAGTTTCTAATTCTGCTCTTAAAGAACCCACAGATAAATCTGCTTTCATTTGTATTGGTATTTTATTTGCATCATCGGTAATCCATATAGTTACGCTTTCTTTTGCCTTAAAAATTCTACCAGATTGCACTAAAGGTCTAAATAATAATGTATTTACTTTTCCGAATTTTGTTCTAATAACTTCTTTTCCTAAAAAGCGTAATTTAAAAGGATATACTTGAGAATCCAAAAACATATCTATAGCTATTTCTTCTCCTTTTTTTATATTTTTTACGTCTGCATTTCTTAGGTAATAAAAAGACGAAAGCATGTCTTGTACGTTTTTAAAAGCTACAGAAGTGTCTTTTTGTTCTGTAAAATCTTGTATATATGCCTTGTTTGAGTCATAATTAAAAGAAATGTGTCTGTGTTTTTTGTAACCACCTTCGTCTATTTTTCTTTTAAAAAGATAGGGCTTAACAGTGTCTTTATCAAAATAACTCTCATACACATCATCTACTTTAAAAAACCATTTAATCATACCAGAAGTCCAACCAGAACCTTTGGTGTGCAAAACTTTTTTACCTTTAAAATCTGTTTCTTTAACCTCTAAAACTGCAGTTCCAGCTCTTAAAAAACCACTATAACTCATTTTATAACGCAACAATTCTCCACTTTTAAAGGCTTGTTTTTTTTCTTGACAAGTTGCAGAAAAGGCAATTATTAAAACTAAAAAGAATATTTTTTTTTTCATATGAAGACCAAACTTATAAAAAAGTATTGACAATTACTGTTCCAAAAAAGAAAAAAGTTATTTGCAAATAACATTCTTAACCTTTCTTTAGCTATTTTTTTCTTAATTAATTTAGCTAAAAACTTCTATAAAAACCCGTTGTGCATTATGATTTAACAACGAATTAAAATATCAGTTCGAGTAATTTTTTCTCCTTTCAATCGAAAAACTCACTCGAACTGACAGAATTTCATCAAAATGTAAACAGGTATAAAAAGATAATTTTAATGAAAAGGATAAAACAATATTTCTAGAAACTATTTTCGATTAAAAGGTTCCCCAGTTTTTTAGTTCTTCTTCGCTCCATAAATACGGATAAAATATTCTTCGTTGGTATTTTGGATGCATGTATTTACGCCAACTGCTGCCACCTGTAGCTTCTATATCTTTTTCTTTTCCGCCTAAATACTTGCCTGCGGCGTTGTAATGTGCCATTACCCATTTTATGTTTACAGTATAATCATAATGGCGCATAGCTTTTATTAACTCTTTATTTTCTTGAACTTCTTTTGGTAATTGTTTAAATTTTTTAGACAAATTAATGTCGTTATAATCTTCCATAAAGTCGATAAAATCGCCCATATATTTTTTCTCGAAAAGATGTAATAAGGTAGATTTTTGACCTGTGGTGTAATTTTTACCTGCAGCCTGCCAATACAAATGATTGTAGGCATTTCTAAAAGACGAGTTTCTATCGATATCTTCTCTAAAACGAGCATCAATTAAATTAATTAGTTCTGTAGAAGCAAATTCAATTTTACGATATTGTGCACTTTGAAATCCGCTTGCGGGGGTTAATGTATTTCTAAATTTTAGGTATTGTTCTTTTTCCATTCCATCTGCCATCACATCAAAAGAACTACAAAGCATATCAAAATACCTACTGATTCTGCCTAAATGCAAAGAAAATTTTTCTGCAGACACTTCTATAGTTTTTGCAACTTGGTCTATTTCCCATAAAATCATTTTAAACAATAATTCATTAACTTGATGATACATGATAAAAACCATTTCATCTGGCTGAGTGGTTCTTGGTATTTGCAAACCTAATAAAGCGTCTGTTTGAATATAATCCCAATAGGTAATTGGTGTACTCCACAATAAACCTTCTAACATGGCATCTACAGGAACACCTAATTTATCGTATTTTTCTTCTATGGCTTTTAAAATTTCTTCTCTATTCATAATTTGAGGTAAAAACTATTATTTACTAAAATGTATTACTAAGGATACAAGTATTGAAAAAACACAAAATATTAAAATTAAATACACAAATATTCTTAGTATTGGTTTTCGTCTTGTTGCTTTTTCTATTAAAGGAATTAATAATTTTAATTGATTTTTCATTGTTTGTTACTAAGAAAATAGAACCAAGAAATAAGACTGGTTTGTCTTATTTATTGGTTCTAAAATCTTGTTTCTTTTTATAAAGTTCCTCTTTTTGCTTGTTCTCTTTCTATAGACTCGAACAATGCTTTAAAGTTTCCTGCACCAAAACCTCTTGCGCCCATTCTTTGAATAATTTCAAAAAATAAGGT
>CAYWOM010000051.1:0-7787 GCA_964459905.1 uncultured Polaribacter sp.
GTATTTGCAGTCTTTAAAAATTCCTGCACATTATTTTGATATTAAAAATTTAAAAAAATTTATTTTAGAAAAAACTAAAAAATATTTTAATTCTAATGAATTGGTTGAAAACGTTTCTAATTATCAAATATTTTTAAATAAAGAAAAAATTGAAGCTTTAGGTTTTACTAAAAATGCGGTTGCGCAAAGGTTGGCAGATGAAGTTATTAATTTTAAAGGCATCTATAAAGCGGTAACCGCAAGAACCTTACAAACTACCCATTTTTCTGACGGTATTTTAAATTCTTTACAAAACGGGTATAATCAAAAGTTTTCTGGTGATGTATTAATGATTCCTAATCCTGCTACCTTAATCTATTCTAAACAAGGGACTAGCCATGGTTCTGGGTATTCTTACGATACCCATGTTCCGGTAATTTTTTATGGAAATGGGATTAAAAAAGGCGCATCAACTAAAAAATATGATATTATAGATATTGCGCCAACAATTTCTAATTTATTAAAAATTGAAGCACCAAATGGAACTTCAGGAAAAATAATTGATGAAGTTTTAAAAAAATAAACGCGTTAAAAAAAGTTACTTATTTTTTAGGTAAAAAAACTTCAGCCATCATACAACGTGCGCTTCCGCCACCGCAAGTTTCTATGGTCTCTAAAGAACTAGAAATTATTTTACAATGATTGGTTATTTTAGATACCTGGCTCTGGGTTAAAGAATTAAAAGCAGCTTGGCTCATTATTAAAAATAACGCATCATTTTCTCCTTGAACCTGTAACATATTACCCGCAAAACTATGCATTTGCTGTTCTGTAATATCTATTATTTGCTTTCCATCTTCTTTAAGATGTTTAACTACATTTTTTCTTTCTTGTTTATTATCAATAGAAGCTAAACAAATTACAGCAAAAGTTGCTGCAACACACATCATAACATTGGTATGATATATGGCTTCTCTTTTTTCATTTACAGTTTGGTTTGCCGTAAAAACTACAGGAGTATACTCAAAATCTTCGCAGAATTCTATAAATAAATCTTCATTTGCTCTTGCTGATAATGCACAATATGCCTTTCTATTTATTCTATCTAAAATAATACTTCCTGTTCCTTCTAAAAAAATATTTTCATCTTCAGCAGAAGTATAATCTACAATATTCTGTATTAAAAACCCTTCTTCTTCAAGTGTGTTTAAAATATCTTCTCTTCTTTCTAAACGTCTATTCTCTGCAAACATTGGATACAAACCAACAGTGCCTTCAGAATGAAAAGAAACCCAATTGTTTGGAAAAATAGAATCTGGTGTATCAAACGTATCTGTATCTGAAATTACAACTACATTTATACCAAAGCTCTTTAATTTAAAAACAAAACCATCAAACTCTTCTTGGGCTTTTATATTTATTTCAGTATTTTTTATCGCTAATTCTTCTTGAAAATAGTTATTTACTGCTGTTTGTTCATTCATCCTAAAACTTATAGGGCGAATCATTAAAATGGTATTGGTAGTTTGTTGCATTTGATACTTTTATATATAAAACAAAATTATCATTTTAATTGTGATAAAAATTAATTTAAACAATAAATATCTTTTATTTTAATTAATATACTCAACAGAACATTAACTTTATTTAACTAATATTTAGTTTTGTTTAACAAAACCATGTTTAATATTTTATTAATTTAGTTAAACAATATATTAATAAATTAAATTATGAAAATTTTTAGAAACATTTTTTTCTTAGTGCTGACTACAACCTTATTATTCTCATGCGAGGATGATGAAGTAATTGTAAAAACAAACACAATTGTAGATGTGGCAGTTAATAACCAATTAACTAGTTTAGTAGCCGCTGTTACAAAAGCAGATTTGGCAACTACACTTTCTGGCTCTGGACCTTTTACTGTATTAGCACCAACAAACGATGCTTTTGCTACCTTTTTAGAGGAAAACAATTTTAATTCTTTAGACGATGTACCAACATCTTTATTAACACAAATTTTATTAAATCATGTTATAGATGGTAGTTTACAATCTACAGATTTATCTACAGGATATGCAAACACAAAAGCAACTAGTGATGCTTCTGGAACAGCAATGTCTATCTATATTAATACTGATGGTGGTGTGAAATTTAATGGAATATCTGATGTAACAGTAGCAAATGTTGCTGCAGATAACGGAACTGTACATGTAGTAAACAAAGTTATCGGTTTACCAACAGTTGTTACCTTTGCTACTGCAGACAATACATTTTCAACATTAGTTTCAGCATTAACTAGAAACGATTTAACTACTAATTTTGTAAGCATTCTTTCTACTGCTAACGGAACAGCTCCTGCTCCATTTACAGTGTTTGCTCCTACAAATACGGCTTTCGGTAATGTATTAACAGAATTAGGGTATACGATGCTTTCAGAGATTCCGGTAGCAACTTTAGATAGTACCTTAAAATACCACGTTGTTGGTGGAGTAAATGTTTTAGATACTGCGTTAACCGATAATATGACAGTTGGCACTTTAGGTGGAGATATTACTGCAAACATTACTGGTGGTGCTACATTAACCGATGGTAATGGTAGAGTAAGTAAAATTATTGCCACTAATGTACAAGCTAATAATGGTGTTATACATGCAATAGATAAAGTAGTTCTTCCTAATTAATTTAGCATTTATTCTATAAAAAAAGAGCTTATCGATAAGCTCTTTTTTTTATAGAATAAATTTAATTTCTAATTAAAGGCATTGTAGAACACCTTAATAAGCCTTCTTGTTTTGCTATTTCGGTATAGGCTACTTCTTCAACAGTAAATCCATTTTTTCGCAACCAAGTATTTAATCTTGTAAAGTTTTTTTCTGAAATAACAACGTCTTCAGAAATTGAAAAAACATTGCTATTCATATTGTACATTTCTTCTTTATCGATCTCAAAAACATTTTCTTTTCCGAAGAAATTAAGTAGCCATTCATATTCTTTTTCAACTAAAAAACCATTTTTATGCAAAATTGCCTTTCCTTGCCCTAAAGGTTGAAAGCAACAGTCTAAATGTAGTGCGTTTTCTTTAGCATTTTCATTATCTTTTCTAAGTTCAAATGATTTTACAATTTTGTCTGGAAATAATTCTTGTATAGCAATTACTGCGTCTGTATTTGTTCTTGCTGTAATATAGTCTGAATAATCTAAACCTGAATAGGTACCAATAAAAATATAATCGCCCCAAGGCATTACATCTCCTCCTTCTACGTGGCATTCTTCAGATAATTCTATTATATTTTTTGGATTAATTTGTTTAAGAACATGCTCTATAGCTTTATATTCTTTTACTCTGTCTGGTAAAATATTTGCTTTAATTAATTTATCACCAATACAAAAGGCTATATCTCTAGAAAAAATTTGATTGTAATTTTCTATAACTTCGGGTCTATAAACAGTTACACCATATTTTTCAAAAACAGCAGCAACAGCTTCCATTTCTAAAATCATGTCTTCTTCTTTTGGATATGTGCCTGCTATAACGTGTAATTTACTCTTAGGATCATAGCAATCTTCTACTTTGGGTATTGGTCCACTATTTTTGGCAGTTCCTAAAACAACAACTCTTAATCGAGAAACTTCATCTTGAATATTAATTTTTAACATACGATATAAGCATAAAAAAGCTTCATAAAATGAAGCTCTTATAATATAATTAAACTAATTATTATCTTTTTTCAACTGATACAAAAGCTCTTAAATTTTCTCCGGTATAAACTTGACGTGGACGACCAATTGGTTCTTTTTTCTCACGCATTTCTTTCCACTGAGCAATCCAACCTGGCAAACGTCCTAAGGCAAACATTACTGTAAACATTTCTACAGGAATTCCCATAGCTCTATATATAATTCCAGAATAGAAATCTACATTAGGATATAATTTTCTATCTACAAAATAAGGATCTTTTAACGCTTCTTGCTCTAATCCTCTTGCAATTTCTAAAATAGGATCTTCGACACCTAAATCCTTTAACACTTCGTCTGCGGCAACTTTAATAATAGTAGCTCTTGGATCGAAATTTTTATAAACCCTATGCCCAAAACCCATTAAACGAAAAGGATCTGATTTATCTTTGGCCTTAGCCATATATTTTTTAGTGTCTCCACCATCTTCTTTTATTGCTTCTAACATCTCTAGAACTGCTTGGTTTGCGCCTCCATGTAAAGGGCCCCAAAGAGCAGAAATTCCTGCAGATAAAGAAGCAAATAAACCTGCATGAGAAGAACCAACAATTCTTACAGTAGATGTAGAACAATTTTGCTCATGATCTGCATGTAAAATTAGTAATTTATCTAAAGCATCTTTTACTATAGGATTTATTTTATAGGCTTCATTAGGCATTTCAAACATCATTTTCATAATATTCTCTACATATCCTAAGCTATTATCTCCGTAATTTAAAGGCAAGCCTTTTTGTTTACGCATTGTCCAAGCAACTAAAACATGAAATTTTGCCATTATTTTCACAATAGCATTGTATATTTCTTCTTCAGAATCTACATTTACAGAAGTTGGGTTAAATGCTGTTAAAGCACTTGTTAAAGAAGATAAAATACCCATTGGATGTGCCGTTTTAGGAAACGCATCCACTATCTTTTTTAAATCGTCATCTACAATAGATTTAGATTTAATATCTCTATGAAATTTATTTAATTGTTCTTTGGTTGGTAAATCTCCAAAAATTAAGGCATAAGCAACTTCTAAAAAATCTGCTTTTTCTGCTAATTCTTCAATTGAATACCCTCTGTATCTTAAGATTCCTTTTTCTCCATCTAAAAAAGTAATAGCACTTTCGCAAGAACCCGTATTTTTATAACCTCTATCTATAGTAATAACACCATTTGTAGCACTTCTTAATGATTTTATATCTATTGCAACTTCATTTTCTGTTCCATTTACAAGAGGAAACTCAAACGAATTTTCTCCAATCTGTAATTTTGCTATATCTGACATTTTTAAGGATTTTTTAAGGATTTTATACTTGTACGAAGATACTTATTTTTAAAGAATTTTGAAAGCAGCATAAATAGATTTTTAATATTTTAAAATAATATTAATTTATATGCGAAATTCATAAAAAAAGCCTCATAATTTAATTATGAGGCTTATAAATAGTAGCATTAGTATTTATATTTTGAATGCTTTTTCTTTTGGAAAATAAGCAGTTTCAGCTAATTCTTCTTCAATTCGTAGTAATTGATTGTATTTTGCCATTCTATCTGAACGTGATGCAGAACCTGTTTTAATTTGACCACAGTTTAATGCAACTGCTAAATCTGCAATTGTGTTGTCTTCTGTTTCACCAGACCTATGAGACATAACAGAAGTATAACCTGCGTTTTTAGCCATATTAACAGCTGCAATAGTTTCTGTTAATGTACCTATTTGGTTTACTTTTATTAAAATTGAATTTGCGATTCCATTTTCGATACCTCTTGACAAACGATCTACATTTGTTACAAATAAATCGTCTCCAACTAATTGTACTTTGTCTCCAATTTTATCAGTTAAGTATTTCCATCCTTCCCAATCGTTTTCATCCATACCATCTTCAATAGAAATAATAGGATAATTGGTTGCTAATTCTGCTAAATAATCTGCTTGCTCTTCACTTGAACGTATTTTACCTGTTGGTCCTTCGAATTTAGAGTAATCATATTTTCCATTAACATAAAACTCAGCGGCAGCACAATCTAAAGCAATCATAATATCATCGCCTAAAGTATAACCTGCATTATCTACAGCTTTTTTAATAGTATCTAAAGCATCTTCTGTTCCTCCTTCTAAATTGGGTGCAAAACCACCTTCATCACCCACAGCAGTAGATAAGTTTCTATCGTGTAAGACTTTCTTTAAATTATGAAAAATTTCTGATCCCATTTTCATAGCTTCAGAAAAAGTTTCAGCTTTTACGGGCATTACCATAAATTCTTGAAATGCTATTGGAGCATCAGAATGCGATCCTCCATTGATAATGTTCATCATAGGAACCGGTAATGTATTTGCAGAAACTCCACCAACATATCTATATAAAGGCATTCCTAATTCATTTGCAGCAGCTTTTGCTACAGCTAATGAAACACCTAAAATTGCGTTTGCTCCTAAGGTAGATTTATTTGGAGTTCCGTCTAATTTTATCATTAATAAATCGATAGCATTTTGTTCAAAAACAGAAACACCTAATAACTCTTGTGCTATAATTTCGTTTACATTTGCTACAGCTTTTAACACTCCTTTACCCATGTAATCTTTACCTCCATCGCGTAATTCTACTGCTTCATGCTCACCAGTTGAAGCTCCAGAAGGCACGGCTGCTCTACCTAAAACACCATTTTCTGTAGTTACATCTACTTCTACTGTTGGATTACCTCTTGAGTCAAAGATTTGACGTGCGTGAACGTTAATTATAATACTCATTTTTTTTATTTTTTTTTATTATTTAATACCATTATTTATCTGATGCTAATTTACAAAAAACCACCCTTCTTAGAGTGGTTTTAAATAGTTACTTACGAAAACGTTTTCAGATAATTACAAAGAACAAACGTTAAACAATCGCTTTTTTACTTTTTATTATATTCTCCATAAATTGGTCAAATAAATACTGAGAATCATTGGGCCCTGGACTTGCTTCTGGGTGATATTGTACAGAAAAAACATTTTTATTTTTAATTCTAATTCCTGCAACTGTATTATCATTTAAGTGCACATGGGTAATTTCTATATTATCATTAGCCTCTGTATCTTCTCTACTAATAGCAAAACCGTGGTTTTGGGAAGTAATTTCTCCCTTACCTGTTTGTAAGTTCTTTACAGGATGATTTATTCCTCGATGGCCGTTGTGCATTTTATAAGTAGAAATTCCGTTTGCCAGAGCAATTACCTGGTGTCCTAAACAAATTCCGAAAAGCGGTAAATCATTTTTAATAATTTCTGTAGCTAAAGCTTGGGCTTCTATTAATGGTTCAGGATCTCCTGGGCCGTTTGAAATAAAATAACCATCAGGATTAAATGAGGCTAAATCTGCAAAAGATGAGTTATATGGAAACACTTTAACATAAGCACCTCTTTGTTCAAAGTTTTTTAGAATACTATTTTTAATACCAATATCTAAAGCAGCAATTTTTATATCTGCATTTTCATCGCCAACAAAATAAGGTTCTTTAGTAGAGACTTTAGACGCTAATTCTAAACCTTCCATATTTGGAATCTCAGCTAATTGCTCTTTTAAAGATTCAATATTTTCAACTTCTGTAGAAATTATTGCATTCATAGCGCCATTATCTCTAATATAGGCAACTAAAGCTCTTGTATCAACATCAGAAATAGCAACTAAATTATGTTTGATAAACCAATCTTTTAAGTTACCGTCTGAGTCTACTCTAGAATGTGTAAAACTAAAATTTCTACAAATAAGACCAGATATTTTAATTCCATCGGATTCTACTTCATTATCATTTACACCATAATTACCTATATGTGCGTTGGTTGCAACCATTAACTGTCCAAAATAAGAAGGGTCAGTAAAAATTTCTTGATAACCAGTCATTCCTGTATTAAAACAAATTTCACCTGTTGATGTTCCTTCAATTCCTACAGATTTACCATAAAAAATAGTTCCGTCAGCTAATAAAACCAAAGCTTTTTTACGTGTTTGATACTTCATAAATTGTTCTTCTAATTACTTTTGTTATGTGATGTAAAAATATAAAAAAAGGGATAAACGTAAACGTTTATCCCTTTTTTATAATTTAAA